>CANEVR010000029.1 GCA_947442505.1 Flavobacteriales bacterium
CGACATTTCAACATAGTTATTCACCGACTTATTCATCAATGAACGTTCATTATTGTTACTTTTGCAACATAGCATTAAGAGATGGATACGAGAATAATCAAGTTTTTAGTCGCCGCGTTGTCGTTGTTTTACACGACAACCTTGTTTATCAATGGATCATGGGGCACCGGAATTTTCATGATATTGGTAAGCACCGTTTTGGTTTTGGTATGTTTCAGAAGTACACGTTTGATCGTTGTCTTTTATTACATGCAACGTCAAAATTTGGAAAAAGCCAAATCATGGCTTTTAAAAATTAATCCAGACAGACTTTGGAATAAACAGAAAGGATATTACTATTTCTTATTGGCCACCGCAGATATGCAAAACCAAAGCATGGCCAATAGTGAGAAGAATCTTCGTACTGCTTTGAATTACGGTTTGCGCATGGACCATGACAAGGCTGCTGCTTATTTGAACCTTTCCGTTTTGGCCGCCAACAAGAGAAAAAAGAGAGAGGCCATGATGCACTTGAATGAAGCCAAAAAATTTGATACCAAAGGTTATTTAAAGAAAGACATCAAAGAAGTTCAAAAAATGCTCAACAGCATTTAAGCTCTTTTTTGTTTCGCTAGATACAATTGATGCACGGCACAGCCCGTGCATTTTGTTTTGTTGTCCTTCCACATGTCATAATACTTTTTGAACAAATAGAAAGCTGCACCTCCAACGGCGAGAATGGTCAATCCTTGCTGAATCATATGAACAAATGATAAGTGATGAAAGCAGAGAGATAAGCCAATACTCCCATATAAATGACTTGAATAATGGGCCATTTCCATGAAGTTGTTTCTCTTTGAACCACGGCAAAGGTTGCCAAACATTGCATCGCAAAAACATAAAACACCATCAGAGATAATCCGCTGGCTACGTTGTAAGTGGGTCTTCCCAATTCCTCGTTGAAGTCATTGCGCATTCGATCCAACAGTCTGCTATTGTCTTCAAAATCCTGTCCCACGCTATAGATGGTAGCCATTGAACCCACAAAAACTTCTCTCGCTGCAAAGGACGTGATAATGGCAATGCCCATTTTCCAATCATAACCCAAAGGCTTGATCACCGGTTCAATCCAGTGTCCCAAAATACCGATATAAGAATTTTCAAGCTTCGCTGTTGCCAATAAGTCGGAGGTTTTCTCAGGCGATAAAGTTTCTGTTTGTGCACGTTGTAAAATCTTTTGCTCTGCATTTTTCAATCGTTCAGAGGGCCCAAAAGACGCCATCGCCCACAACACGATGCTGAGTGCAATAATCACCTTTCCTGCATCTGCAACAAAAACCTTTACCTTTTCAACAACAGTGATACCGACCTGACGCATCAAAGGAGGCTTTAATGATGGCATTTCCATCACCATAAAACCTTCATGCTTGGTTTTCAAAATCCATTTAAACACCACGCTCATCAATAAAGCTGAAATCAATCCCAAAGCATAAAGGGCAAAAAGTACCAAGCCTTTCAAATCTATCCAACCAAAGAAGTTTCCTTCCGGAATAACCAATGATATGAGCAGGGTGTAAACAGGTATGCGGGCACTGCAGCTCATCAGCGGCGCGACCAATATGGTGATCAATCGATCCCTTCCATTGGAAATTGTGCGTGCCGACATGATTCCAGGAATGGCACATGCTACGCTGGACATCAATGGCACCACTGATTTGCCATTCAAACCAAACGGTCGCACCAACTTGTCCATGATAAAAACCACGCGGGACATGTAACCCGTCTCCTCTAAAATGGACAAAAAGAAAAACAAAAAAGCAATCTGCGGTACAAAAGTTACTACCCCACCAATACCTGGAATTAAACCCTCCGAAATCAAATCTATAAAAATCCCTGAAGGCAAATTCTCCTTTACAATGCCACTGAGTTGCACAAACCAACCTTCTATGATATCCATAGGTGCTGATGCAAAACGGAAAATGAACTGAAAAATCACAAACAAGACCAATGCAAATATCAAATAACCCCAAATGGGATGAATCAAAAGCGAATCCCATTTTGACTTATGAAACAACTGCTCTTTCGCTTGCGCTCCTTTCAATGGGAAATTCTCCTTGATCCAAGCATATCGTTTTTGTGTATTGGCCACTTGCCCTTCAAGGTCTCCTTGCAAACTCCTGAGATCACCAACTAAAATGGGTTTTCTCAAATCCACTGCATTGTGAAATTGCGCAATGGCTGATTTCAATTGTTCAATCCCCTCTCCGGTTCTACCATTGACATCAACCACGGGTATGTGTCTCTCCTTCCAGATGGGGTGCTGAGAAGAACTCCACAACGCATCCTTATCCGACATGGTTTTAACCAATAACATGGGAATTCCCAAATCATACAATTGGGTGAACAAGAGTAAATTCCTTTCCCATTGGGTTCTATCTGCCACATAAATCACCAAATCAGGAAAATCACTATCCTGATTATTGAACAATAAATCGCGCACAATGCGCTCTTCTTCAGAACGGGGAAAAATGGAATACGTCCCTGGTAAATCGATGACCTCGAAGGCTTGTCTTTCAAACTGATAATTTCCAGTCTTGCGGTCTACCGTTACTCCTGGAAAATTACCTACTTGCTGATTGAGTCCCGTAAGCCAATTAAATATCGTGGACTTCCCTGTATTGGGATTACCGACTATGGCTATGCGTTCAATTCTTTTTTCACTCATGATGCAATGGTAATCCACTCTGCTTCTTCCAAGCGCAAAGATACAACGGTACCACCCACTGCAACCGCCAAAGGATCACCAAAAGGAGCTTTGAAAATTACTTCTATCTCGTTGCCCTCAAAAAGACCCAAGTCAGCCATTTTGGCCGCCAAAAACCCCGATTTGACCTTGGTAATCACACCTCGCTTTCCCAAATGAACACTCGACAGAATAGACTCCTCCATTCAACAAAAATGGTCTTTTTATCTCATCTCATCAATACCACAAAAAAGGTATTTTACTTCTGTCTGAAATACATTCGAATGGGAACACCCGTGAAATTGAAATGCTCACGAATCTTATTCTCTAAAAAGCGCTGATAAGGAAGTTTGACATTTTGGGGTGAGTTGCAGAAAAATGCAATAGCAGGAGACTTTGTTGGCAATTGGGTTACAAACTTAATCTTCACTTCCTTGCCCTTATAAATGGGCGGCGGATAGGCCTGGATCAAGGGCAACATGATGTCATTCAACTTAGACGTGGAAACCCTTTGAAATCTGTTTTCAAATACCTCCAAAGCCATTTCCAAGGCTTTGAGCAATCGCTGCTTGGTGACGTTGGATGTAAAGAAAATGGGAACATCAGTAAACGGTGAAATCTTTTTCTTGATTTCCTCTGTCATGACCTGTACACTCTTATGGTCCTTCTCGACCAAATCCCATTTGTTGACACAAATGACAACACCTTTATTGGCCTCATCTATTTCATGAAAAATAGCCAAATCCTGCGCGGTAACTCCTTCCTGAGCATCAATGAGTAAAATACAAACATCAGCACTTCGGATGGCCTTCAAGGTTCTTACTGATGAATAATACTCTATGTCATTGTCTATTTGTTTTCTTCTTCTCAAACCAGCAGTATCTACCAAAATCATTTCTTTGTCAAAAGCGTTGAAATAAGTATCCACTGAATCTCTGGTAGTACCTGCAACTTCAGAAACGATCGATCTGTTTTGTCCCATCAAAGTATTGATCAGCGTAGACTTTCCGACATTGGGCTTACCAACAATGGCAATTCGGGGTAAATCAGATGGCTCAGTCTCAGGCTCAACAGGAATCAATTCAGCCAAATCATCCAATAAGTCGCCAGTACCGTATCCATTATTAGCACTCAATGGATACAATTTATCTGTCATGCCCAAAGACCAAAACTCATGGGTCAACACTTCTTTATCAGAAGTATCTACTTTATTACAAACCACAAAAACCGGTTTATCGATTCTGCGCAACATGTGACCCACGGCCTCATCCCACTCAGACACACCATCTCTCACATCCACCATAAACAAAACAGCATCGGCCTCCGCCACAGCAAACCTTACTTGTTCATTGATATCTTTCTCAAACTCATCTTCTGCATCGGAAACCATTCCTCCGGTATCAATGATGATAAACTCTTTGTTTCTCCAACTCGCTGTACCATATTTTCTGTCACGCGTCACACCTGATGTCGGGTCAACAATCGCTTCAGAGGTTTCTGTCAAACGATTGAACAAGGTTGACTTCCCTACATTGGGTCGGCCGATGATCGCAACTGTATAACTCATGTGGCAAAGATAGGGCTTACAAAACGTATATTTGCCATGCATTAAAGAAACAAGACCAATGGATAAAAAAATTATCTTTTCCATGGTAGGTGTAAACAAATACACCCCACAAGGAAAACACATCATCAAAGACATTTATTTGAGCTTCTATTACGGAGCTAAAATTGGCATCATCGGTTTGAACGGTGCAGGTAAATCCACAGTCATGAAAATCATTGCTGGCCTGGACTCTAGCTTCCAAGGAGACGTTGTTTGGTCGCCTGGTTATTCTGTTGGTTATCTCCCACAAGAACCACAATTGGACGAACAAAAAACGGTTCGCGAAATTGTAGAGGAAGGAGTGAAACCCATTACCGATGCTTTGAAAGAGTATGAAGAAATCAATGCACTCTTCATGGATGAGGAAATTTTGAATGATCCTGACAAAATGGATTCACTGCTCAATCGTCAAGCTGCAGTGCAAGATAAAATTGAATCCCTCGGTGGTTGGGATTTGGATACCAAATTGGCCATTGCCATGGACGCATTGAGATGTCCTCCTGAAGATGCCAAGATTGAAAAACTATCTGGAGGAGAAAGAAGACGTGTAGCATTGTGTAGACTTTTATTACAACAGCCGGATGTATTACTCTTGGATGAGCCTACCAACCACTTGGACGCGGAATCGGTGCTTTGGTTAGAACAACATTTGCAACAATATCCAGGAACGGTATTGGCCGTAACCCACGACCGTTATTTCTTGGACAATGTTGCCGGATGGATTTTGGAGTTGGACCGCGGAGAAGGCATTCCATGGGAAGGAAACTATACCGGATGGTTGGATCAAAAGACCAAGAGACTGGCGCAAGAAGAGAAACAAGAAAGCAAGCGACGCAAGGTTTTAGAACGAGAGTTGGAATGGGTGCGCATGAACCCCAAAGGTCGCCATGCCAAAAACAAAGCCCGTTTGCAGAACTATGACAAGATGATGTCAGCCGGCGAGTCTGAGAAAGAAGCCCAGTTGGAAATCCCCATTCCCAACGGACCCCGCTTGGGTAATGAAGTGATCGAGTTTACAGGCGTCACCAAAGGTTTTGAAGACCGCATTCTTTTTGAAGACCTCAATTTCAAATTACCACCTGCTGGCATTGTTGGTGTTATCGGACCAAACGGGGCCGGTAAAACCACCCTCTTCCGTCTCATCATGGAAGAGGAGCAAACGGACACAGGGCAAATTAAAATTGGAGATACCGTTCAAATAGGCTACGTCGACCAACGCCACAAAGAAATAGATCCCGAAAAATCAGTGTATGAAGTAATCTCTGGTGGAAATGAAGTCATTCAAATAGGGGGTTCCACCATCAATTCAAGAGCCTATTGCAGCAAATTCAATTTTGCCGGTGGCGATCAACAGAAAAAATGCGGTGTGTTGTCTGGTGGTGAAAGAAACCGTTTGCACTTGGCGATGACTTTGAAAACAGAGGCCAACGTTTTGTTGCTCGATGAGCCCACCAACGACATTGACGTGAATACGCTTCGTGCTTTGGAAGAAGGCATTGAGAGCTTCGCCGGTTGCGCTGTGGTCATCTCCCACGACCGTTGGTTCTTGGACAGAATCTGTACCCACATCCTGGCGTTTGAAGGAAACTCAGAAGTGTATTTCTTTGAAGGATCATTCTCTGAATACGAGGAGAACAAAAAAATGAGAAAGGGTGATGTTGGACCAACCCGCATCAAATACAAAAAATTGGTCCGATAATGTTGTACCAAAACATCATTAAGCCACTGTTCTTCAAAATGGACCCTGAGAAGGCCCATTACTTAGCCATGGACATTTGGACCATTGTTTCTAAGATACCAGGCGTTGGCTTTTATTACAAAAATAAAAACAAGAAAATCGCTCAACCCACTGAGGTTGCTGGCATTGTATTTCCAAATAAAATTGGATTGGCCGCCGGATTTGACAAAAATGGTAAGTGGATGCATGAGCTGGCTTTGCTGGGCTTTGGGCACATTGAGGTAGGAACGGTTACACCACTGCCCCAACCTGGAAATGATAAGCCTCGTCTTTTTCGATTGCCCAAAAACAACGCCCTCATCAACCGCATGGGATTCAACAATGACGGCGTGGATGCCTTAGCGGAGCGATTAAAAAATCGGCCTACAAATGTGATCATCGGTGGCAACATTGGCAAAAACAAATGGACACCCAATGAGGAAGCTTACAAGGACTATTTGATTTGTTTTGAAAAATTGCATGGCCTGGTGGATTATTTTGTGGTCAATGTCTCATCCCCAAATACTCCAGGATTGCGCGCGCTGCAAGAGAAAGAGCCATTGCTGCAGGTGCTCATGGGATTGCAATTTCATGAACTGCAAAAAAAACAACCCATTCCCATCTTTTTAAAAATCGCTCCTGACTTATCGGAGGAAGCTTTGGAAGACATCATCGATGTGGTAACCCAATCGCAAATTGCAGGCATCATTGCCACCAATACAACCATTGACCGTCAGCAATTGTCTTATTCGCAAGCACACATTGAAAGCATTGGAGCTGGGGGTGTGAGCGGCGAACCAGTTAAACAAAAATCATTGCACATCATCAAAACCATCAAAGCCAAAAATCCAAATCTCACCATCATTGGTGTAGGTGGAATCTTTGATGCCAACGATGCCAATGCGTCCTTGAAAGCGGGCGCCTCATTGATTCAAGTGTACACTGGATTCATTTATCAAGGCCCGCAAATTGCACAGCAGATTGGAAAAGGCATTGCGGCACAATGATTGATAAAAAAAAGTTAAGAAATTTTTGAATAACCTTTACTTAGATATTTTTAGGACCATGAAAAATGTAAAATACGCTTGGATGCTCGTCATCACATTGATAACCCTAAACGTCAATGCGCAAAAAAGCAAATCACCATACACCATCAAAGGCCATGTGGAAGGGTTGAAGGACACATCTGTTTATTTGGCTCATTACTATGGTAAGCAGTTGTATTATAATGACACCGCAAGAGTCGACAATAAAGGAAATTATTCATTTGAAGGAAAACCTTTTGAGGAATGTGGAAAGTATGCCATGGTGTTCCCAGGCCCTCGCTACTTTGAATTCATGGTGGTTGAAGAGAACATAGAGTTTTGGTCCACTCCCGATGCCGACCCCACCAAAATCAAAGTCATTCAATCTGAAACCAACAAGAAGTTCTTTGATTTCATCAAGTTCATCAATGACAAAATAAGAATGCGCGCGCCCATTGAGGCATGCATCAACGACAGCACCAAATCAAAAGAGGACAAAAAGCCATGCTATGATGAATTGGAAATATTGAACAATCAGGTGAACGACTACCAATGGAACATCATCAACCAAGACCCCAATAACCTTTTAAGCAAGTTCTTAAAAATGGGTATGGATGTCAAAATTCCAGATGCTCCTGCGGATTTGGCCGATGATAAAAAACAACTGTGGCAATACATCACCTACCGCAACATGTATTGGAACAATACAGATTTGACTGATAGAAGAATTGTGAGAGATCAACTTTTCCATCGCACTTTGGAAAATTATTTGACCAAGGTTGTTCCTCAAATCCCCGACACCATGTTGACCGAGGTCAACAAACTGATTGCAAAAACAGAAGGCAATCCAGATGCATTCAAGTACATTACCCATCAAGCCACTTACCTCTCTGAGACCTCCAAAATCATGTGTATGGACAAAGTTTTTGTCAACCTGGTGGACAACTACTATCTATCCGGAAAAGCCACATGGGCCAGCGAGAAAAATCTCAAGGACATGAAAGACGCGGCAGACAAGAAACGCAATTGTCTTTGCGGATCCATTGCGCCGGACATTATCCTTTTGGACACCACTGAACAAAAGTGGATCTCGATGCATAAGAACAGAGGAAAGTACACGCTATTGGTGATTTGGGAGAGCAATTGCGGTCACTGCAAAAAGGAAATTCCTGAGTTGTTAGAGGTTTACCACAAATGGAAGGACAAAGGTTTCGTTGTTTACGCCGTTGGAAACGATTTGGAAAACGAGGGTTGGTTGAAATTTGTTCGTGAGAAAAAACTAGACTGGATCAATGTCAGTGATACCAAAGAAATCATGACCAATGAAGCCGCCACCACGCTTATCAGCCAAGGCAAAACATCTTTATTGAGTTTGAATTATAGAACAACTTGGGATGTATCCTCTACTCCCAAAGTTTATCTGATGGATGAAAACATGAAGATCATCGCCAAGAGCATCGGACATGAGCAAATTGATGCCTTCTTAGCGCATTTGATCGATGGAAAAGAATTGGATACCAAGAGCTTGAAGAATGAAGATTATGAAGATGAACACGCTCCTCAATCCAAAGGAAAAAAAGCAGGGAAATAATCTTCTATGAATTTTGATTATTTAGAAAAAGGAATGGGCGTCAAGGACGCCCTTTCTTATGGCCAAATGGCTGCGCAAAACCAAGAGATGTTCAGCGCCTTATTTGAAATCGCCATCGGTTCTTTGGATAAACAATCAGACAAGGCGGCATGGATCATTTACAAAGCTGTATTGGAATGCGATTGTGCTTTTGCGCCACAATACATGGAACCGTTGCTTCACGCTTTGATTGAGCGAAGCTTCACTCCTGCTGCTCAAAGGGAGTTGTTAAAAGTATTGTTGAGTTTGAAACCGGAGAGAGCTGATCGCTTTGGACAGTTGTTTGATCGTGCGCAAGCATGGATGTTTGACGTCAACGCAGAAGCTGCCATTCGTTATGCAGCTTTGAACGTGATTGAATTGGCCGGAAAAACATATCCTGAGATGATTCCTGAATGCTGGGAGATCATCCAAGATGCCAAAGCATTGGCGGAAGGCCCTTGGCAACGACGTTGTAAAAAAGTACAAGAAGGGCTGAATCGAAAATACCAAAAATGGAACGAAAAAAAAGGGTAGCTCGCACTACCCTTTTTCAATTCTTATCAGTGAATTAGTACTTACCCAAATCCTTACCGAAACGCTTGCGCTCGTTTTCATTCAAGTAAATCTTACGCAAACGAATGGACTTTGGTGTTACCTCTACATACTCATCGGCACCAATGTATTCCAACGCTTCTTCCAAGGTAAACTTGATGGGTGGAGCCATTACCGTTTTGGCATCGGTTCCTGAAGCACGCATGTTGGTCAATTGCTTGGTCTTGGTTACGTTTACCACCAAATCATTGTCGCGAGAGTGCTCTCCGATAACCTGACCTTCATAAACCTCTTCCATTGCCTCAACAAAGAATTTTCCGCGATCCTGTAGGTTACTGATACTGTAAGCAACAGCATTACCTGTTTCCATACAAATCAAAGAACCATTCAAACGACCTGGAATCTCATCCTTCATGGGTTGATACTCCTTGAAACGGTGGTTCATGATAGCCTCACCTTGAGTGGCCGTCAACAAATAACTTCTCAAACCAATGATACCACGAGAAGGGATTTCAAACTCAATGACTGTTCTGTCGCCCTTTGGCTCCATGTTCTTCATTTCACCTTTTCTCTTGGAAACCGACTCAATCGCTGTTCCGGCCATGTCTGATGGCAAGTCGATGGTCAACTCCTCTACCGGCTCCATCTTCACACCATCCACTACTTTCAAAATTACCCTTGGCTGACCAATTTGCAATTCATATCCTTCACGGCGCATGGTCTCGATCAATACAGACAAATGGAGTACACCGCGACCGAATACATTGAAACGATCCGCCTTGTCTGTGTCTTGTACACGCAAAGCCAAGTTTTTCTCCAACTCTTTTTCCAAACGCTCCTTGATGTGACGGCTGGTAACAAACTTACCTTCACGACCAAAGAAAGGAGAATCATTGATGGTGAACAACATGCTCATGGTTGGCTCGTCCACATTGATGCTGGGCAATGCCTCTGGATTTTCAAAGTCAGTGAAAGTATCACCAATCTCAAAGTTCTCAATACCATTGATGGCACAGATATCACCGGACACCACTGACTCTACTTTTCTCTTTCCTAGACCTTCAAAGACATACAATTCTTTGATACGACCTTTGGTGATAGAACCATCTCTTTTTACCAAAGAGACGTTCATTCCCGCTTTCAATTCACCGCGGTGCAATTTACCGATGGCCATACGACCAGTGTATGTTGAATAGTCCAATGAAGTCACCAACATTTGAGGAATACCCTCTCTTGAAATCGGTGCTGGAATTTTATCAATAACCATATCCAACAAAGGCTCGATGGTACCCGTTGGTGTTTTCCAATCCAATCCCATCCAGTTGTTTTTGGCAGAACCATAAACCACAGGGAAGTCCAACTGATCTTCGTTGGCACCTAGATTGAACATCAAATCAAAAACTTGTTCGTGAACTTCTTCAGGAGTACAATTCTCCTTGTCCACTTTATTAACGACCACAATGGGTTTCAATCCCATTTGCAAAGCTTTTTGCAGTACGAAACGGGTCTGAGGCATGGCGCCTTCAAAAGCATCCACCAAAAGCAAAGCTCCTTCGGCCATGTTCAATACACGCTCTACTTCACCACCAAAGTCACTGTGACCTGGCGTGTCAATGATATTGATTTTGTAACCCTTGTAAGGAATCGAAACGTTTTTGGCAAGGATGGTAATACCGCGCTCACGCTCGATATCGTTGTTGTCCAGGACCAACTCTTCTGATGTTTCGTGTTCTTTGAAAAGCTTACCAGCCAACAACATTTTGTCTACCAAGGTAGTCTTACCATGGTCAACGTGCGCGATAATCGCGATATTTCTAATCTTTTGCATAAAATAAATTCGGCGCAAAAGTACAAAGTACAAGGCCCTGAAAACGAATTATTTCTGATAAAAGATTGTGTTCATCAAATTTTTGATTAATTTCCTATAACCTTGACTTTGTGCACCTTAAAAAAAGAGACCTATGATATGGTAAAAGCTATGTGCTTATTGGCCTTTGTTTTCTATTGTCCATATAAAACGAAAGCACAACTGCTGGGTGACTTTTTTTCTGCATCCACAACGCTATCTATCGGTTGGAACTTTATTGATGATAACGCCCAAGCCTTTGATCAAGTTCTAAAAAAAGAATCTTATCTTATCAATCCTTTTCCAACACGGATAGGCATCATGAAACCCATTCAAGGAAAATTGAAATTCACGATCAGTTCTGGATATGCAAAAATGAAACCTGAATATTACGGCGCGCGTTTTATCTCACCTGGTCATTTCTTCTTTGTTGATTTAAATTTTCGATATCAAATTAATATCTTAAACAGTCGTAAAAATAGAATGGGATATGGCGCTAATAAAAGAGGGGGGGGGGGCCTAGATCGGATGGCCATTACCCTATTTCCAATTTTAGGAATTGGCTATTCGTACCGAAAGCAGACCATTTACGACAAGTCTTCCACGTTAAATTTTGGTTTTGGTCTGACATTTTGGTTGATCCAAAACAAGTTGGGACTTACTTTCCAAACATTGGGTAAAATAGGGCTTCAGAGCCCTTTACTGCACGCAGGAAGCAACTACATCAATCATAGTATTTATTGGAGCTATGTCATAAAAGGAAAAACAAATTATTCAAGGATGAAAAGAACGAAAGTAATACGTTCTAGATTGAGGCTGTAGAAACAAACCCTTTCTTAATTGCCACTTTATATTGGAAGTTTGTGGATTTTCTTCTAATTTTGGAAAATGAAGTTGTCTTTTGCTCCGAGTACCTATTTTCGATTAATCGGGACAACTACTGTGTTTGTGTTCATCAGTGGCTTGGCATCGTCTCAGTTTTTAAGTGGTTTCCGTTCCAAACCCACCACATTTCAAGTGGGATGGAACATTATAGACGACAATCGCAATTCTTATCAAGATATTCTCAATTTCAAATCTTGGTACAGCAATGCATTGCCTGGAAAGTATTCAGCGATGAAAACTTTGTCTGGAAGGTTAAAGGGAGAGTTGAACATCGGTTTTTCCAAAATGAAACAGTCATACTACAAGGAGCGATATGTTTACCCGGGGATATTCACATGTGTTGACCTTAATTTCAGGATACAGTTTAATCCATTTGACAAGTTTTTTGACAATTTATATTACCCCAGGCAGGGGCATAATTTATTGAATAAAATCAGTGCCGGAGGCATGAACTTTGGTCCAATTGTCGGATTGGGATTTACATCAAGAACCCAAACGGTATTTGACCGGGCCATGACCTTTAATTTTGGCGTAGTGGGGACCTATTGGTTTGTGCGTAACAAAGTCGGTATCACCATACAAAGCGTTGGTAAGTTGGGGCTACAAACACCCATTTTGAAAACGGGAAGCAATTACATTCACCACAGTGCTGGGATTGTGTATGTTTCAAGGGGCAATCTGTACTATCGCAGTCAGCGATACAGAAAAGCTGGACGTAGGACACAAAATCGTGTTCGTTTGTAAAAATAAAAAATTTGATTATCTTTGCACCCGCTTTTGGCGAGGTAGCTCAGCTGGTTAGAGCGCATGATTCATAATCATGAGGTCGAGGGATCGTGCCCCTCTCTCGCTACAAGATTTTATAGCACAAGCCCCTTAATTTTGAAAGAGTTAAGGGGTTTTTTATTGACCATAACTTTATGTTCAGTGTTGTGGAGAATACAGGGGTTTTAGGGTGATTTTATTGGTTTTTGAGGTTATCACCTGCAAATTACCTGCACACATTTTTGCTTGTGTCTGACATAATACATCAAATATTATGGCGAGTATAAAACTGTCATTGGACACGAGGAAACATAAACCATGACGTGAATATCCGGTTGTCCTATTACTCTCTCATAACAAGTCGAAATCAAATTATCATTTTCAGCGTATTTGGATTTAGAATAATCTCGATCGCATCATTTTTTTGGACCAAACGACCTTAAGAGAACAAAAACTATGAAGAAAACATTCTAGAAGCGGATGAAACTATTTGCCTTAGTAAAACAATAAAATGCTTGAAAACAAAAACTTAACGCTGATTGGTTTGTTAATCCTAGGTGTGGATAATCCATTAGCAACGAAACACTCATTAAAATAAACGCCAACATGAGTTTAAAAGAAAAAGTTAAAACACTGAGTAGTGGATTTCTTTCCGAAGAATTCAAAGATAAATTTGAAAAGATTATATTAAGTGTTGCAATTATTAGTTTCCTTATTCACCTATTGTTTTCAGCTTGTATCCATTTTCAATTCATCGCTTTTGAGAACCCATCCAACCTTCTTACCAATCCTATCGCAGCCATTTACACCCCTTTTTCCTTCATTTTGGTTTATGAGGTCTATCTTTCTATCTATTTCTTGCCAAAATCCTTTTCCAACTATATTTCTAAACAATATGAGATAATAGCGCTAATAATAATTAGACGCATGTTCAAGGACTTCTCCGATTTGTCTCTCACAACTGATTGGTTCAATAACAGCGGAGATTTACAATTCACTTTTGATCTCGTAGCATCGTTGCTACTATTTTTTCTCATTTACACCTTTCAAAAACAACTAAGAGCAATTAAAAATCCAATCAAAAAAGATAAATCCGATTCATCAAATCTCGGAAAATTCATAGTTTCAAAAAAATGGATTGCAGCGCTATTGTTACCCATTTTATTTTTAATCGCTATCTACTCCTTTTTAGATTGGGGCTTTGGTGTAATTTGGCCTGGATCCGGGCACGTTTCATTTAAAAATATTAATAATATCTTCTTTGAACAATTTTTCAGTATTCTTATCATCGCTGAAGTATTAATATTACTATTCTCATTCTTTAATACTGATAAATTCCATGTTGTGATTCGAAATTCAGGGTTTGTTATTTCAACCATATTGATTCGGATCTCATTTTCGGTTAGTGGCATCATGAATACTTTGCTTATTGTTTCCGCTGTTTTATTCGGAGTTTTAATGATCATGCTCCACAATAAGTTCGAAAAACTGCTACTCACCGATGATAAAACCACTCAAGATACTCAACAAAAATAGAGTCTTGTCATACTATTGTATAATTCACTTACCCTCATCTTCATTCAATTCCTGGTGAAAACCAGCTGTATTAATATTACAAATATCATTTGTTTTGGGGATTGCTTTATCCTTCCATCACCGCTCAGCTCTTTGAAATACCAGCGCTGAAGAATCAATATTAATATTTTACCGTAAAAATCAAAACTGCACGTATCTTCTGTACCTTCACCCAAACTCTTAAAATCATAAAAATGAAATTTATTAATATTTGGTATCCAATAATCATCGCTTTTATTTGCATGATATACTCCATTAGTTTGGGGATTTCCGGCGATGTGGCAGGCGCTCAATATTCTGCGCATTGGCCAGGAACTATCTTGCTCTTCGCTATTGCCATCAGACAACGCAGAAGAGATTCATAATATGAGTACATCAATGTTCATCACAGGGTTTGTGATATTTTCAATATACATGGCCCTCACTGTCTGGAATATTTTCGCCTCTAATAAAAAAAGTAAAAAGGATTGATTATCTCCCCAGTTCACCGTCTTGTGTGAATTGTAAAGAAAGTCTTTCACTTTTTATTTTTTTTTCTTGTTCTTACCCTAATCCAATGAAGCTGGGTAAAACCTACCATGCGCTGGTTAGAACGTTTGACTGACAATCACAAGGCGAGGAATCGTGCCCCTCTCTCGACACAACTTACAACACTCCGAAACCCCATATTGTATGGGGTTTTTTATTGGTATAGGTGTGAGTTGATCTTGTTGGTGAGAGGATGGAAATGAGTTGAAATTGGGGGTTATCTCGGGGTGAACACCAGAAAATTATCAGCAAAAATTCAGCGATCCATAATGGAATTTAACATCTAAAACTTGTGTCCAATCAATCCTTCCCCAAACCTATATTCCGCCAAATGTGTCATTTTTGATGAGATTTGGCGAAATATAGCGCGTTGTATCCAAGAACAAAACGCACTGCTACAGTGCGATTCCGACGTTTCCAATTCCATCTTTAGCGCTTCGACCCTTCATAGCTTGGGATCCAAGACTTTGTACAACCGATTCATCAAGATATCGATGATCATGAAGATCAAGGCTATGGTGATTACTCCACCCATCAGGATCGGCAGGTCTCCTTTTTCAATGGCCTGAAACATCACCTGCCCCATGCCCTGCCATCCAAATACAAACTCCACAAACAAGGCGCCCGCCAACAAGGATGCAAACCATCCCGATATCGCCGTCAATACCGCATTCAATGAATTGGGCACTGCATGCACCCATAATATTCTCCTTTCTGTTAATCCCTTGGCACGCGCCGTGCGGATAAAATCCTGTTGGTAGATTTCTAGCAATGACGACCGCATCAACTGCACCACTACCCCCAATGGGCGAATCATCAATGTGATCACCGGCAATATGATGTTCCGCCATTCAATATGTCTTCCAGTCCATGGATCAAGGTCATACAGACTTCCCGTCAAGGGCAATCCTGTCACTCCACCCCATTGTACCGCCAACAGCCATGCCAATACAATGGCCATGAAAAAGGATGGCGCAGACATCCCCAATGACGAAATGGCAATGAGCATTTTGTCCAAAAAAGTATTCTCATACTTGGCGGCCGCAATACCCAGAAAAACGCCCAAGATCAAAGACAACAAAATGGAAACACTGGCCAACAACAGCGTCGCAGGCAAAACAGAAAACAAAATATCGGATACAGGTTGGTCATTGATGTACGACTTCCCCAAATAAGGCCACTTTATCCCCAAAGTCCACTGTTGAAATCGAACCGGATACCCATTGAATTCTTCCTTCCAAATCCATCGCGATGAAACATCATTGGAATGAAAAGACAAGGGAGACATCCCATTGAGAAAAAGGAAATATTGCTCTCGCAAAGTCAAATCCAAGTTCCACTTGATCCGGGTATTCTCAATAATCTCCGCATTGGTATTCTCTCCCAAGACATTGCGCACAGGATCATTCCCCGAAAGGTTGAACAACAAAAAAACCAACAAGGAAACACCTAAAAAAAGACTGAGTGGCTTAACGATGGATTTAATCATGTTTCGGAGCAAGGTGCTGGGCCTCTTCCATTTGAATCAAAGCAAAAACAGCATAATTCAAAATGTCTTGATAACCACTTTCAATTCCTTCACTGACGATGGTCTTTCCCTCATTGTCCTCAATTTGCTTGATGCGCAAGAGCTTCATCAAAATCAAATCAGTAAATGAAGAAACCCTCATATCTCTCCACGCTTCACCATAATCATGGTTTTTCTTGATCATCAAATCCAATGTGGTATTGACCTCCTGTTGATAAGCCATCACCGCCTTCTCCACCGGCCAATCGGTATCGGAAGGATCATGGGACTGCATTTGAATCAAGGCCATCACGGCGTAATTGATGATACCGATGAATTCATCCTGAATGCCCTCACCTACCTTATTCTGCCCGGTCTCCTCCAAGGTGCGAATTCTCTGCGCTTTGATGAAGATCTGATCGGTCAAGCTTTTGGTTCGCAAAATGCGCCATGCCGTTCCGTAGTCTCGGGTTTTCTTGGTAAATAGCTCCTTACATAAGGAAATTATCGATTGATATTGTGTAATTGTCTTTTCCACGTGTGATATTTGAACACTCGTTCAAAATTAAACGCAATCAGGTAGATGGAGGAAAAAAAATTAGAATTTGTTGCCCATGGGCAGGCCTATTCATTGCAGATACCTGCAATCATGGGCATTGTGAATTGCACGCCCGACTCTTTTTTGTCTTCCAGTCGCTTCAATGAAGAGATGCGAAGCACCATCCACCAATGGATAATGGGAGGATTGGACATCTTGGACATTGGAGGACAAAGCACGCGACCCGGGGCGACATTCATTGATGCGGAAACGGAATGGTCCAGGTTGGAGCCCGTGCTGCAATGGATAAGAAGTGAATATCCCACGCAATTGATTTCCATCGATACTTTTCATCCTGATGTTGCACGAAGAGCGATGGCAATGGGCGTGCAAATCATCAACGATGTATCCGCAGGGCAATGGGTCACGGGGATGTGGGATGTACTAAAAGACAACGACGTTCCCTATGTACTGATGCATGCCAAAGGCGAGCCGCTAAGCATGCAAGACCATCCCACCTATTCAAATGTTCTGGATGAAGTGATTGCTTTTTTACAAAATAAAAAGATTGAAATCCAAAAAATCAAACCTGATGCGCAAATTTGGATTGATCCTGGATTTGGTTTCGGAAAATTATTTGAGCACAATCAAATTCTTCTGCAACAATTGTCTGCGCTATCCACATTAAACTGCCCTATTTTAGCGGGAGTTTCAAGAAAGAAAATGATTCAAACCGCACTTCAAGTTTCTGCAGACGATTCACAATTGGGCAGTACCTTGGCTCACATGATGGCCGTCATCAAAGGGGCCAGCATTATCCGAACACATGATGCAATGGAGTGTTTGACCTTAAAAAAGATTTTTAATACGTTTAATTGATATGATGAAAAAACAAGTGAGTGTCATCTTCGCGATGATTTTGGTTCAAGTGGGATTCAGTCAAACCATGCTAACATTGGAGGAAGCAGTGCGGCAGCAGTTCGGGAAATTCTATCCAGAACATTTGCAAGAGTTGAATTGGATCAACAGTACCAACGATTATCAATTTGTCAAAAATGACACCCTGTGGAAAGGCAATGCCACTGCTGCAGAATTGGCTTTGCCATTTATTTCCAAAACGGATTTGTCCAAATGGTCTGGATATACCTTGGCCGACATGCCCCATTTGGAATGGACTTCCGAATTTGAATTTTGGTATGAAGCCGATGGGAAATACTTCAATGGAAATATTCAATCCAAAAAAATAAAGCAAATGAACCAAGCACCGGAGGGCGCGGAGAATTTGGCTTATCACCCGAAAAATGGTCACTTGGCCTACACCATAGGAAACAATCTTTTTATCAAAACCAATCAAGTCTATGCAGTAACAGCAGACCCTGAGTTCATTCTTCACGGCCAAAGCATTTCGAGAAATGAATACGGTATTGAAAAAGGAATCTTTTGGTCTCCCGATGGCAATTTCGTTGCTTTTTATACCAAAGACGAATCACAAGTAGCCGACTATCCATTGACCAATTACAAGACAGTACCGGCCACTGTGAACAACATCAAATACCCCATGTCTGGGGGAAAGAGTGAGATCGTGTCATTGAATGTTTTCCCGATAAAAAATGTAGGTACCAAAGATCCTGGTACCGGCTATATCACTTTGAACATCACCGATGAAGAAGGAAAGAAAAGCGATCAATTCTACATCACCAATGTGGGATGGACGCCCAATAGTGAATCCATTCTTTGTGCTTGGATCAACAGAAAAACGGACCGCTTGAAGTTGATGCATTACAACACCAAGGGAGAATACATTGGTGAGATTTTACAAGAGACCGATCCAAGATGGGTGGAGCCCGACCAGGCGCCTCTCTTCATACCTGGAAAGCGGGATGAGTTTTTGTGGAGATCTTATCGCGGGGAGTGCCATGAGTATTTCCATTACAAAACAGATGGCAGTGTATTGGGTAAAGTCAACGGTTGGGAACAAGAGAAAATCAAAGGATTTGACAACAGCGGAAAATGGATGTTGGTTGAAGGACGCAGAATGGATGGTCTGAACACCACAGGTTATTTGTACAATACCCAAGACAAGAAAACCACCTACATGAACTTGCCCAATGGCATTCACGATTTGCAAATTTCAGCAGACGGAAAATGGGTATTGGATACATACAGCAACAAAAACACCCCCAACAAAAGTGTTGTATTGAACAACAACGGAACAGTAAAGAAGGAATTGTTAAATGCTGCTGACAAATTGAAAGACAAAAAAATTGGAATCACTGAGGTAGGACAAATCAACGGACACGATGGTACAATACTGAACTACAGAATTATCAAGCCATCCAATTTTGACCCCAAAAAGAAGTATCCTGTTTTGGTTTATGTGTACAATGGGCCGCACGTGCAATTGATCAACAACGCCTATTTATCGGGCGCTTCCTTATGGATGAATTATTTTGCCGAAAAAGACTTTTTGGTTTTCACCATAGATGGCCGAGGCAGTGCCAGTCGTGGTAAGAATTTTGAACAAGCCATCCACCGCCAACTCGGCACGGTTGAGATGGAGGATCAGATGGCAGGAGTGGAATGGTTGAGAAGTCAACCCTATGTGGATGAAACCAAAATGGCCATACACGGATGGAGCTTTGGTGGCTTCATGACCACCTCGATGATGTTGAGACAGCCCGGTGTTTTCAAGTGTGGGGTTGCTGGAGGACCGGTATTGGATTGGACCTTGTATGAGGTGATGTACACTGAGCGCTACATGGACACCCCTGCTGAAAATCCAGAAGGATACAAGAACAACAACTTGAGCGAGTACGTGAAAAACTTGTCCGGACCACTGTTGATGATTCATGGAACAGATGACAATGTCGTTGTCATGCAACACAACATGCGTTTTTTGAGTACATGCATAACCAACCTTATTCCTATAGACTTTTTTGCCTATCCAGGCCACGAGCACAATGTGCGCGGAAAAGACCGCGTTCATTTGATGCATAAGGTATTGGATTATGTAGAACATGAAATCCATCACTAACCTATCCCTATCTTTGCATTATGTCAGAAATTTTAAAAAACACAGCACTTACCAAAGTGCATGAATCCTTGGGGGCCAAGATGGTTCCATTTGCGGGATACAATATGCCTGTTCAATACAAAGGTTTGATAGAAGAGCATCATTGTGTAAGAAAAGCATTGGGTGTTTTTGATGTCAGCCACATGGGAGAGTTTTGGGTGAAAGGACCCAAGGCATTGGACCTTATTCAAAAAGTAACATCCAATGATGCCTCCAAGTTGTTTGATGGAAAAGTGCAGTACAGTTGTCTGCCCAACAAAGACGGCGGGATTGTAGATGACTTGTTGGTATACCGTTTTGGAGAGGAAGAGTATTTCTTGGTGGTCAATGCTTCCAACATTGAAAAGGATTGGAATTGGATTCAGCAATTCAACCAAGAAATTGGTGCGGAGATGACCAATGTTTCTGATGATTATTCATTGCTTGCCATTCAAGGCCCGTTGGCATTGAAGGCCATGCAAAAATTAACGGAAATGAATGTTGTTGACATGGAATACTACACTGTTCAACGCGGAAAATTTGCAGGAAAAGACAACATTATTTTTGCAACAACAGGATATACTGGTGCAGGTGGATGTGAAATTTATTTCAGAAATGAAGACGCTGAGGATATCTGGAATGCCGTGATGGAAGCGGGAGCTGAGTTTGGAATACAACCCATTGGATTGGGCGCCAGAGATACTTTGCGTTTGGAGATGGGATTCTGTTTGTACGGAAACGACATTGATGACACCACTTCACCGTTGGAAGCAGGCTTGGGATGGATTACAAAATTCACCAAAGATTTTACCAATTCTGAGGCTTTAAAATTGCAAAAGGCCAATGGAGTAAGTAAGAAGTTGGTTGCTTTTGAAATGATTGACAAAGGAATTCCACGCCATGGATATGAAATAGCACAAGCTGACGGCAGTGTTATTGGAGTGGTGAGCAGTGGAACACAATCGCCAAGCCTTGGCAAGGCCATTGGAATGGGATATGTCCCCACGTCCATGAGTGCAGTTGGTACAGAAATTTATTTATTGATCAGAGGAAAGCAGCTCAAAGCTCAGGTGGTTTCTTTGCCTTTTTACAAGCAGTCCTAATACCGTGATTAACGTTGACCGCAAACTCGTAGAAGTATGCTACACCCCTGGGCAGTATGCCTTGTACAAGGGTGATTTCGACATTGTTGTCGTTATCGACGTATTGCGTGCAACCAGTGCAATGACCACTGCCTTGCATTACGGAGTAGAAAAAATAATTCCTGTTGCCTCACTTGAGGAAGCCATTGATTACAAATCCAAAGGTTACATTGTTGGCGCTGAAAGAGACGGTCAAGTGGTAGATGGATTTGACTTTGGCAATTCGCCTTACGTTTACATCGACAATGACATGCGCGGAAAAACCGTTGTCCTTACTACGACCAATGGAACCAAGGCCATTGACATTGCAAAGAATGATGCTACGGTGGTGATTGGTTGTTTGAACAATTTACAATACCTCTGTGATTGGCTTATCAAACAACACAAGAACACCCTCATTCTGGCATCTGGTTGGAAAGACAAAGTCAATTTAGAAGATACCATTTGCGGTGGCGCCATTGCTGACATTTTGATTGAGTCCAGAAAATTTAGGGCCAATGAAGACAGCACTGTAGCTGCCAAATTCATTTACAAAAGCGCAAAGGAACACCTTTGGAGCTTTTTACGTGCTTCTTCTCACCGCAGAAGACTTATTCACTTAAAGATTCAGAAAGACGTCAAGTATTGCTTGACATCGAACACCGTTCCTTGCATCCCCATCCTCAGGAACGGAGCCCTTGTAAAACTTGAAGAATAGATTTTTATTGATTTTTTGGGCGTTGATTTTCACATCAACGCCCAAAGCTTCATGTCCAGACCAAACAGTGGACTGGGGCTTTTACGGGCATAAAAAAATCAATGAACTGGCTGTCTTTTGCCTGCCCTCTCCCCTATTTGAATTCTACAAATCCAATCTACCCTACTTGATTGAACACAGCGTCGATCCAGACCGCAGACGGCATAGTGTGAAAGGTGAAGCTGAGCGGCATTTCATTGATCTAGACCATTACTACATCAACGGATTTTTACCTAAAATGCCCACCACATGGGCCAAGGCAATATGCCAATTTGAAGAGGACAGCCTCAAGGACAAGGGAATTGTCCCTTGGCACATCCAGAAACAACTCCATCAACTCACAGAAGCCTTTGTATCAAAAGACAAAATAAAAGTTTTGCAAATCAGCGCTGAGTTGGGTCATTACATTGGAGATGCACATGTCCCCCTGCATACCACGAGCAACTACAACGGACAAAAAACCAATCAACAAGGCATCCACGGCTTATGGGAATCGCGCATTCCTGAACAACTCTTTGATAATTATCGATTTGCCTATCATACAGCGCAAATCATTGATCGCCCTGATCTGCACATTTGGAATATTGTTTACCAAAGCCACGCTGCTTTGGATAGTGTATTTGATTTTGAAAGAAAGGTTCAAGAAGAATTGGGTGACAAAAAAATGGAAGTCGATTTCAGAAATGGCGCCATTACCTATCAGTTCAGCGATGAATTCACTTTGCTATACGCCACAAAACTCGACCATCAAATTGAGCGACGCATGAGAAGTGCCATTGCTTGTATTGCGGATTTTTGGTTGACTGCTTGGATCAATGCAGGCCAACCTGAATTGACGCATTGGAAAAAACACAAGGACGAAAAAGAAAACCAAGAAAATCAGCCCAATAAAGCGTTAAGATCACATGAATAGAATCAATTGGTATGAACCAACATTTTCTTGACCATGGAGGTGTTCTTCATAGACCAATGTAGCACAAGCAATTGCGTTCCGGCATCCAACTGAATTTGATTCTTGGAGATCATTTGAAAATTGACTTTTCTTCCCATGGTATCATAGGCTCCCAACCATTCAGCATCCCCTTGCCAAGTTAGCAAACCGTTATCATACACAAAATCAAAAAGAACTTTCTCCATTTCTTCCTCGCCAACTGCAAAACAAGGGATGATGGCGTTCTCCAATTGAATGGTATTGGGTTGTACAAAAAGACAACCATCCCCACGAACCAGCCAAGCTTGTTGTGACATACCCTCTGCGTGACTATTGTCAAGACCAATGGAATGAAGACGATTGTCATTATCAAAAACAACGTCGTTCATTTTACACAGCAGATCTCCTCCGATGAATCCATTTCCCATCCATTGATCATTTCCATCAAAGTAATTATAGAAGCCTCCGCCCATACCAAAGCCAAATTCAAAAGACCAACCCACTGCGCAATACTCTGCGCTATCTTGCGTATAGCCTACTCCATGAAACATGGTCTCTCGCTGGTAATTGGGATAGTTCGAAATGGACCACATGCCCAAGCCTGGCTGCCATTTCATCAGTTGCGGCCTGAATTGCTCGTTGTGATAAAAGCCCCCGACCATAATCAACGCATCGTCTTTTACAATTGCATCGTGCATCAATATTGAATCACCATTGGCAACATTGGTTGTATCCCATTCAAACGACCATTGCGCATCCAATTCAAAAGCTTTGGTGATTGGAATGGAATCGGCATTCCAGTAACTGGCAAATCCCCACCAATTGTCATCGCTTCCATTTGTTACAAAAGAAGATTCTATATTTTGCGCATTGATGCCAATTGACATTTGGTCATCTACATCATAGACATTCATTGCTCCAGTGCTGATTACCTTCCACAATTTTAAATCCCAATTTCCATTTGCTTTTAACTCCTTCCCTGTAATTGATATTCCGCCATTTACAGAAATATCGAAACGTTGAGCAAATTGCCAACCTTCTTCTTCAAGGATGTTGGTTTCTAAAACTTGACCATTGGAATCCAAAACATAAAGAACTGCATCATAACCCAAAGCAGAAAAACTTGAAGTTGTTCCCAAAAGCAACAAGTTGCCATTGGGCAGTAACAACAAATCAACACCCAAGTCTACTCCATTTCCTCCCAAACTGTAGCTCCCCAAGCACTGATGGGCTGAATCCAAATGAATGAGATAGATGTCTTGTCCATACAACTCCGTGCTGGAGGTTGTACCAACGGCCCATAGAGAGTTGTCTTCTGCAACAACCATCCTTTCCAAAACTTCATTACCCCCATACCCCATCCTATCCCACCACAACGTATCAATCACCACAGATGAAGATTGTGCATGGCCAGCAAGACAGCACACGGTGAAAAGAAAAAGGACCAAGTATTTATGCATGAATGGCATCATGAATTTTACATAGCTCTGTCAATAGCCCTTCCAAATGTTGAAGATGCAACATATTGGCGCCATCACTTTTGGCTTCTTTGGGATTGGGGTGGGTCTCAATAAACAGTCCATCCACTCCTGTTGCAATGGCCGCCTTGGCAATGGTTCCAATGAGTTCTGGTTTTCCACCCGTAACCCCCGAAGATTGGTTGGGCTGTTGCAAACTGTGCGTACAGTCCATAACCACCGGCGCAAATTGTTGCATTGCTGGTATGTTCCGATAATCAACAATCAAGTCCTGGTAACCAAACATAGAACCTCTCTCTGTAAGCCACACATTTTGATTTCCAGACTGCTTAATCTTTTCTACAGCATGAGACATCGATTCTCCTGAAAGAAACTGACCCTTTTTTACGTTGACCACTTTTCCCGTTTCAGCAGCAGCAATAAGCAGATCCGTTTGACGGCAAAGAAATGCTGGAATCTGCAATACATCCACATACTTGGCTGCCAATGCCGCCTCATCTGCAGCGTGAATATCTGTGGTGGTTGGCACACCCAATTTTTGACCAACGTCTGCAATCCATTGCAAAGCTTTCTCATCACCTACTCCAGTGTAAGAATCCAACCTAGAGCGATTGGCCTTTCTGTAGGAAGCCTTAAAAATGTATGGAATAGATAAACGATCACAAATGGCCTTCACCTCTTTGCCAATCTCGTGAACCATTGCCTCTCCTTCAACAACGCAAGGACCCGCAATCAAAAAAAATCTATTGCCCTTAAGGTTGGGAAATGCGGATAATGACCGCTCATCTCTTTCTTTTCTCATATTAAAAAATTCTTTTTTGTACATTGATTTGAAACATCACCTGACGACTATTGGACATAAGGAAACCAGGCAATTCGGAAGCCATTAAAGACATTGAAAAATCCTTTTTGGAGTTGGTCAATCCCAATTCTCCGGAAAGTGCATGCCTATTCTGAAACGTATGATTCAACGCCATTTCATAGTGAAGCGTGCCCCATTTTATCGGGATATCTGATTTGGAAAAATAAATGGACTGCCACCCAAGTTGTCTTTCAAAACAATAAGTGATTACACGATAACCGATAAATCCTGCCTGCACACCCGCATTCAATCTTGTTGGCAGCAAGACATTTCGATTTTTCTGTGTCACCTTTGCGTCCGTCCAATCCGACAATATTTCATCACCACTTGTCCCCTCTATAATGGATTCAGACCAAGAAAGTCCTGTAAATCGCTCATCCCCTTTCCATACACTTTTTTCAACATCCCTGAATTTCACCCAGCCCAAATCAGCAACCTGTAGGTTCCATTGCACCTGACCTGACTTTTTTACCCACTGAAAATCCATGCCCAAACCGACACCACTATTTTTTTGAGGAGCATTCAACTGCGTTAAGCGATAGCGCATATCAATAAATTGACCTGATGGGTCAGTATAGAAATCACCTTCATTGATTTTAAAAGCGTAAAAATCTCTCCCGTCTATGCAGTTCAGAAATAGGGTCCAACCTTTATCCACATGCTGAAATCCCAAACCAATTTTTTGATAAGACAATTGGGTAAGCGAAGTACCCGACAAATCCAATTCTCTCCCCGTAAAAGATGCATTTCCTAGCATTGCCAGACCAAAAACATCTTTGCTAAAGGACAAATGACTCCAACTTGCTTGTTGCCATTGAATACAAAAAAATCCATTCGGCATCAAAGCTGCAGAGTCCATGGCTGATCGAATCTGAATTCCATATTGCTGATGCGCCATCAATTGATTGTTTTGCTTCAAATTGGACCAAATATTTTGATTGACGGTGCGATCCAAAGTACCTCCATAAAGCACCTTCTTGACAAATGCAAGATTGATCTCATTGCTTTGTGCCAACCAACTCCCACCGACTGAAAGGTAAACAGGCTTAACAGGCTGAGAAGGGGCATCACTATAAGGACTTTCCACAGTTTGTCCCCAAGAAGAAACAGCCCACAACAACAAAACAATATTTAAAAGCGACTTTATCATTCAATGGTAGTTTGTAGTGTAAAATCCCCTATGACTTTTAATGCCGCATACTGTTCAGGCCTAACCCTGACAAATTCAGGATAGTTGGTTGTATTAAAAACCCAACGCAAACGCAAACCTCCGTTTTCTTTAATACCCTCCCATTGTTTAGGGTTAATCGTCAATGTTGAAATACTGTTTTCAATAATCAATTCTTTTTTCGTTTCATTCCATCCACCCGCATTGATGTGAATGATTCCCAACAACTCGGACTCATGCATCACAGCTACATCAGCATCAAAAGGAAACGCATTCTCTGCCTGAAAACTCAACTTACCATTCCAATCAGCATTACTGTCCCATGAAAAATCCAGCCATTCTTCCGCTGTCATGTCTTTTGCATTAAATGCCAACGGCGCGTGCAGCTTAGAATGAATGCGCATCATTCTATTGGGATATACAAAATCATTAGATCCATTAGCGTTACCCAGCGGATTGAGCTGAATATTAGCGTCAACAATTGCAGTGCCTCCAAGGTATTGGGCAACATCCAACAAATTGGAATTTTCTTCGTCCCAATGCAAATTCAACAACTGTGGGTTCACGGCTCCTTGCCAATCCTCAGCGCGAGCAATGGCCAATGTCTGACCAATTCCGGGCGCTGTTAATGACAATGGTTGCTCATTATTTAGGGTAAATTCAACACCATTCCAATTCATGAGAACATCCACGCCCATCCAATTTTGAATTTCGCAATCCCAATTCAAAGCTTGCAGTTGAATCTCTCCTTGTGGAAAATCTTTACCCAAAGACAATTCCTCATGCAAAGAAATATTTTGCTGACCAAAATATCCCCGGGCATAGGCCACTTCAGGTGCTATAAATGACACCTCTATTGAAATGGTTTCACCCGCAACGACTGCAATATTTTGTGTGGCCGAAGTGGAAGCAGAAACTTGCATTTTGGTAGAAAGATCATTGACCAAAAAACCAGTGACGCCAGTCAAATCAAATTGAGCATGACTCAAATCCAAATCGCCTTCAACAACTCCGGGAGAATTCAAGGTGCCTGCATTTACATCCACATCAATTTCCAAAGGCATTCCAAGTATGGTTGCACGTTGAATGCTGTAAAGACAATGCAAAGGGCCCGGAATGTGGTTTTCTATTCGATAATGTAAAATGCCAGAACTGAGATTTAGAGCCTTGAGTTCCACTTCCTGCGGCAATAAACCGGATTGATTTTGGGATTCATTGATGAGCATTACACCTGGAGGTACACTTACGGAAACCGGCACTTCATAATCCAGCTGAATGGTTGTATCTTGAATGGTCAACAATGAATCTACGCCAAAATCAATGGTTGTATCAAAAACCAAATCATACCAACCCTCTTGGTTTATTTGCAGATACTTTTCATCCAGTAAATCTGAACACTGCACTTTCCCATCCGCAATGGGTGCCAACCAATCAGAGCTCCATTTTACTTCCTGTTTTTCGCAGGAAAAAAACAATAGGGTCATCAATAGACCCAAAGGCCAAATCGCTTTATTGTTTTTCATTCAGTAGTTTCGTAAACCAGAAAGGTTTCATTATTTTGAGAAGGATGTACAGTTCTGCAAAAACAAAAGGCCAAACTGCAGGATGCATGGTTTGTGGTGTCCAACGGAAGAATACTAGCTCAACGATCAACACAACCATAAAAACCAATGCAACACGACGCTCCCACGTCGCACAAGAGCGTGGGGTTCTGAATAAAAAGTAAAGCCAAAATGGGTTGGCCCAAATTAAGTTCCAATTGTTGTGTGTTGTATCGTGGTCTGTGAAGAACCACAAAAACACCAGCAGGCATCCTACCAATGAAACCAAGCTGATGAAAATGGTTTCAGGAACTGTGCGCAATCTCCCTTCACGCCCCATCCAAATCCCCCAAAACAATATGAAGAAGAACATCCCCCATGCGCATACCACTGGCCAGTTCATTGCTGGAAGTTCGGGTTCAATATCCACTGGAATCAATTCCATTGCTCTTGATGTTAATGGCGTTGACCCATAACGTGAATGCGACAGCAGGAACAACAGCGAGTCAGGAAGAAAAGCCCTGTCCTCCATTTGCATCAAATCATCACATGGAGCACCCAAGGCCAAATCAATTCCGAAATCTCCCCAGGGCATATAATTGAGGTAGTTTTGAATGGCTGAACGAAAGGTACTTTTGGGCACATCCAGTTCAATGGTCAAAGGTTTACTTGAAGCTTTCTTAATGATGTTCCAGACGCGCGTAGAGCAATTGTCCTTGAAAAAATGGTAACGGAAAGTCGCATTCTCCGGTCGGGCATTTTCCATGAGCAAGTCCGACAGCTTAATCAAATCGTCATTGGTCATGAGCAGGTATTGTTCTTTAATACCACGACCATCAAACAAGTACATCTGCTGAAACTCACCAAAAGAACTGACGGAAAGGAAGTAATCCAATCGACCTTGCGCAAATTGAACATAGAAATCATCTGAAAACTGGAAGGTCCCGTAGTTGTATACAACATCATAAAATTCTCCATCCAAAGAATCCTGCACCCTCAGTGCAGAATGACCAAATACGCTATACAACTCACTTCCGGGAGAGCAAGTCAAAACAGAAACGATGGGACTCCTTGCAACCAACATTTGGGCTGAAAGTATCAAACCAATTAAAAGACTCAAATGCTTCCTCATAAACTCCATTTTCCTTCAAATACTTTTTGAACGGCACCCTTCAAATATACGTTTGTAAATTGATACGGCCCCTGTCGATCCGCAGAAACTTCGAGAATTCCTCCTTGGGTGAATACACGAATTTGTCCACTCATTTGTGATTGCTCGAGAATATACAACGCCGATGCTGTAACCCCTGTGCCGCAGGACAACGTTTCTGCTTCAACGCCTCGTTCATATGTTCTCAAATGCCAATCACCAGAAATGTTCTGAATAAAGTTGACGTTGGTCCCGTTTTGACTTTTAAAATAATCGTCATAGCGAATCAACGCCCCTCTTGCTTGCACATCCATTTCTTCAATATTATCAACGGGAACCATGACATGGGGACTGCCGGTATGAA
>CANEVR010000030.1 GCA_947442505.1 Flavobacteriales bacterium
GGTTGGCGTCAAAGTATCACCTGTCGTTAAGTTCACCAACTGCCATGACATCGAATCAGGGCTTGACTCCGTGTTGTCTGTTGCTACCAAAGACAACTCAAAATCTGCTGCTGGCAAAGCCAATGGATCCACCACCTTCACATCAACAGGACCCATACCTGGAAGGTAAGTGCACTCTGAAGAAGTGATGTTGGATAAGATGGCCGCCTCAGATGCTGCATCCAAAGTCAAGCTGTTCAAGCCATTTCCTTTTCCTTCGATGCGGGTAATGGCTACTCCATCTCCGTACTGCGCGTTCAATATTGAACCGCCGTTGGCTGGGGTTTGGCTGTGGGGGATGGCGGATATCACTGGAATGGCGCCAAATACAGCTTTGCGTGACGCCAAGAACGGTTGATCCTGACCCACGGCCAAACCGACATTGTAGGTTTCATAGTTGTTGTATCCATAGGCAACGGCCATGAAATAATAAGTCTTGTGATTGATCAAACGATTGTCTCCTTGTGCAAACGCATCTGTCTTGATTTGAAACGATCGTCGAATGCCCTCATCGCTGCCTTGCACCATGAGCAGTGGTGTAATCTGACCGGTCTCGGGGTCACGCTCAAAATTGACAATGGTACCTACACCATTTTCGACATCACATTGTGCCACCAATCTGGCTTTTGTAATATCATACAAATCGGCGCTAGTGACTTTGTTATTGGCCAATTGATAAACCATGTATCCCTCAAAGTTGTAGCGTCTTTGTTCTGGAGTCAATGGATTTAGTTCGCTGTCAAACTCGGGGATGGTAGGATCCACCAAGGCATATTGCTCTTGATAATTGGAGCTGATAACGTTGTCATTGGTCAACATCAAAATGATTTCACGGTCCAACTCACGCACAGAAACATCTGGTGCATCGGGTCCTGAAACCAACTCAAAACAATTGTCAAACAAAGCCTGCGCTTTATCATCCGCAGCGCGAACAAGGTTGACAGATTCAAAAGGGGTGCCGCTCAATGAACGCGCGTATACCACACCGACAGTAATATTATTGTAGTCACCAGGCTCCAAAGTAAAGGGACCCGCGCTCTGCATGAAACGGCGATCACCTGCGGGATTACCGCTGCTTACCTCAGTCCAAGGGGAAGTATTGGTTCCCAAAGTACCAAAATGATAAGGGTCGGTATCCCCAGGAAACATGAAGTCGGCACCGATGGACAAATCTGCTCCTGATGCTTCTGTCAATGCATTTCCTCCGTAGGCCATGCGTTGACCGTTCTTCCAAAATCCGCGCATGTAATTGTAATAGTGAATGGCAATAGTAGGATATCCGGCAGGACCAGAACCGCTGCCATGGTATAAAAATTTACGCATACCAAATCGCTCATTGTCCACCACACCATCACCATAACCAATACCAATTCCTTTGTAAGGAATTCCTTTCAAATCAATGGCCTCGAGAATATCTGTCGTCAGAGGATTGTCCACAGAATCTTCATCCTGATAAGGACCTTCAAAAAAGTCGACTCCAACTGCAGGTGGATTGGCACCATAACCAGGAGATAATCCTGTTGGGTTGTCAATAGCTGGTCCATTGTAACCATATCCCAAACCGCGCTGCACATCGCAACCCACATAATCATCCGTATGACCTCCCAAATCGCAATCGATCCAAGTACCAAAGTATGTCTCCTTCAAAGTCTGTGTTCCTTGATTGATCAAAACATAATTGTAAAAGGTCATGTTATTGATTTCGTCATTGGTATTAAAGGCAAAAGCCTGCGCACGAATTTCCATACCGATGGGTTGTCCTTGCGACTCAGTGTGCGCATTTCCTTTGTCGTTGAAAACCCAGTAATAATTGACATCACCAAACAGCGGAACAATATCCTCTCTTTTGCGTGTAGCACAATTGATTTCACGGGTAAAATCAAACCAAGGGTAATCACCGTTCTGTGGATCATACAAACCGTCTTGGTCAAAATCATAAAACGGAGCGATGTACATGTCCTGTCCTTGCGCAGTGTTGCCCATTGCAGGGTAATCATAAAAATAACTTGGGATGGAATAAGGACCGCCCATCGTGGCATCAACATCACAATTGGGGTCATTGGCACATTCAAAATATTGACGCTGACGTTGGGCATCTTGGCGATATGAAATGGTAAAACGATCCCATTGCTGACATACAGCATCATTGGTTGCAGCGCTTCCATCATTGGTCAATGGACCTGGCCAATAATCATTGCCATCATAGCGATACAATACAGCAGCCATCTTGAGCTGTTGGTCGGGAGATATCCCTCCCATCCACAAAGACCCGGCAAATAGAACAGAGACATTCCCTTCCTTGGGAACAAAATAATGAGAACGACCATTGGCGCGGTCTTGCCACAATGAACCTCCTGTTTCTATCAACGCACTCACGTTGTTCCAATCCAGATCACGCAAAGCAGTGGAAGGAGCACAGGCGGCGGCTTTCAGCTCACCACGATTGCTTGTCACACGCCCGCTTTTGGCAGGAACTTTTCCCATCGCCACCAAATCATCATGTGACTGGGCGTGGATTTGAAATTGTCCTATAAAACAAACAACAATTGTAGCAATCCAACGATTCAAAACAATTGACCTTGATAGGTTGAATGTATCCATTTTTGGTTTTCGGTATAATAAAGCATGCCCTTGATTGGCATCTTCCAAATATCGAATAAAACCTTTGAATAATCATCAATTTGACTCAAATGTTCGGCCTTTTCCTTACCCGTTTTAAAGTCAATCAATTCAATGCAATCCTTTTGAACCCTGTATGCATCGGGGCGTAATTCCTTACCGCCCTCTAGCAATAACGACTCCTCAATTCGCCATGGATTTTCTTGAGTAGAGCAAACCAATTTCATCCAATCAGCATTCTCCGCCACAGAGATCCACAACAATCGCTCATCCTCCTCTGCAATTGGATAAGTTTGATCAAACATTTCAATTGCCTTTTGCGCGTCTTGGTGAATCAGCATCAGTTGCAAAAAGGCATGCGTCCGCTCCCCCTTTTTTCGTGCCATCCAGTGATCATGGCTTTCATTCTTTTTGGTTGCGGAAAACCGAATATTTACTTTCTTGGATCGCACTTGCGTTTTCATTTCGCGTATTTCAACAGCCGAAACGTGACTCTCCCCTTTTTTCTTCATGGGCTCGCCTATGCTCCAGGATTGCTCTGATTCCAAGGCTCCCATGGATTCAAAAACATCTTTGAATGTCTGGGTAAAAAGTGTGTCATTGATGGCCGCTTCATCACTGCTACCCTCTTCCTTGTCCGTTACAATTTCCTCTTGAAAAATGTACAAACGCTCCTCGGCTCTAGTCTGCGCAACATACATTAAATTGAATTGATCCAACAATTGATTGTTGTATTCTTCGACAAAAGCATTGGGCTGATAATACTTGGGTTCTGAAGAGCTGAATCTCAGATAAACATCTTTTAAAGGAATGCCCGGAACATCAATGGGGACCCAAATATTTTGAGATGGATTTTTGGATTGAAAACGCGGATAAAAAACAATGGGGAACTCCAATCCCTTCGAACGGTGTATGGTCATGATGCGCACTGCATCATCACTTACATTGCTTTGGATACACAACTTCTCTTTGGCTTTGGACCACCAGCCAATCACTTCTGCCGGATAAAAACCCCATTGTGTTGATTTTTGAGACAACTGATCCAATAAAAATTCCAAGTATTCATCCATGCCCAATTGCAAATCATCGATGAATGCTTTGGCCAAATCATAAGCGGACAATCCGGTCTCCCATCTTGACTTTACAGCGGGATTCCACTGATGCAAATACCCTTCAATGCCGCCCAATACGCGCTTCTCTCTACCTTCTTTGGATCGGTGAGTTACCATGCAAGCATCGATGGCTTCTGTCAAATCAAAGGACAATTGGTCCAACTCAGAGAGAGAGCGCAACAAATCAAATCTAAAATAGACCTCCTTGGGTTTGGCTAGGAAAGACAAGTACGCCATCACCGTTCTGACTTTTGCGGAAAGAGATAATAAAAAACTATCATGGGTATTCATGGGAATACCATGCTCCTTTAATGCTTCTGCAATGGGAGCCGCCTCCTTCCTTCCTTTTCTTGTTAGGATGGCCATGTCCGAATAAGAAAAACCATCTGCATGAGCGGCAATAATGGACTGAACCAAATCAGCCATCATATCCTCCCTGGCTGTGTCTTTGCTTTGAAACAATTTGTAACGCACATAACCTTGATCAGGATGATGCGGCAACTGGGATTGATTGATGTAAACTTTCTTATTCACATCTGTCATCTTCTCACGTATGGCATCAAAATAATTGTTGTTAAATGAAACAACATTCTGATGAGAACGCCTATTGGTGTTCAACTCCATACTTCGGTATCCTTGCTCCAGTAGCGTTTCTAATCCCTGCAAACCATCATCTTGCGGAATATCGGGCAAGTTGACAAACTGATGTACGTCTCCATTTCGCCATCTGTAGATAGACTGCTTACCATCGCCTACAACAAATATTTCACCGCCCTTGGACATCCCTTGATGCACCAATGGTAAAAAATTTCGCCACTGTAACTTCGACGTGTCTTGAAACTCATCAAACAACAAATGGTCAAATCGCTCCCCAACTTTTTCGTAGACAAAAGGCGTTGGGTTATTGATCATTACTTTCGAAATCATTTGATGAAAATCTTGTATCATCAAAAAATTTCGTTCTTGCTTAATCCCCTCTGAAAGTTCGTGCAGATAATGCACCAAACCCATGGCATAAAAATTCTTGATGATGGAATCCACCAAATACAATTGCTTGATTTCAGGCCCATGAAACCACTCCCAAAGTTGAGTAACATTCACCGCTACATCCGTTGTAATGGCTTCAAAAAGATGTTTGACTTGTGGATTTCCTTCTTTGGTTCTAAACCAACTGGCAGCCTCTCCTTGGGTCCACCAATTCGACAACTCTGTTTTGATGAATGGATTTTTATCATAAAAAAATGTGTGCTCATCTTTCAGCTTTGCAAAAACATCCAAAAAATGCCCTTTTCGCCAATGATCTGTTTTATCTAAGGAACATCCGATCAGCAGCTCATGCGTTCTACTAGCCAAATCCCTTGGCTGCTTCATCAGGTTATCTTTTATTACAAATAAATTCTGAAATATTTTTTCAAAATCACCCAAAGTCAATCCAGATTCTCTTTGAGATTCCAACGCGCTCATTCCCCACTCAGTAGTGATGGTTTTGGCGTATTCCAACATCACAGACTTGGGATTCCAAGCCTTTCCATCTTCCATTTGAATTTGCACCAGTTTCTTCAAGTACTTGGTCACGGCCTCTACTTTTCCTGCTTGATCCAAACAGCGATCTACTACCTCCTCCAATACACGATCCGTATCCATCTCGATATTAAAATCAGGATGCTGACTTAGATCGCGAGAAAATGCACGCACAATGCGGTGAATGAATGAATCAATGGTGGAAACGGAAAAACGGTGATAATGATGCAAAATATGGGACAATGTAGCTTTGGCACGCGACTCCAAATCCAATGGATCGATGTTCAACTCTTCTTGCAACAACCAAAAAAGCTGACCTCCAGCGCTTGTTTTTTCCAAACGAGTGCCTTGTGAGAAATCGTGCAAACGAGCCAGAATTCGGCTTTTCATTTCTGCCGCAGCATTGTTGGTAAAAGTGATGGCCAAGATGTGCACATAGGCATCAGCCGATTTCTCTCTCAAACACAATGTCAAAAATTGCTTGACCAAACTATAGGTCTTGCCACTCCCAGCAGAACTGCGGCAAACCCAAAAAACAGGACCTTGGTGATTCATGTCATCTAAAATAACGGAGTTTAACAAGGTTGTTTCACTTAAATTATCAACTGTTGATATATTTTTGAAGATATGAATAAATGGAAACGTTGGACAATGCTATCTCTGTTGTTTTTGCTTTTTGCACAATGCAACAAATGCAAAGAGACTGTAGATCCGCCAGAGCCTGAAACACCAACGCAGTTTGTCTTCAAATGGAATGTTGTTTTTGGGAACAACGACTTGGTTCAGGGACAAACTTACAACCACATTGATGGCTACCGACTTTTACTGGAGGACTTCAGGGGTTATGTTTCCAATATCACGTTGTATGACGAAAACGACTCAGCGCATGTCATCCAAGACATTGCTTTACTCAATTGGTTTAATGACCCTCAACTGACCATCACTGCTGATCCAAGAACCGTTAAAAGAATCGGATTCAGTTTGGGCATACCGGCGTCCATCAATACCAATACCGATCCCACAACCTACCCCAACAGCAGTCCCCTGAGCGTTGGAGGTGCAGCTGGTATGTTCTGGACTTGGAACACTGGTTACATCTTTTATCAACTCAATGGCAAAACAGACCTTACAGGATCCGCTACAGCACCACTCATCGATCCCATCGCTTACCATTGTGGAGATGACACTCTTTTCCGAGAATTGATTTTTGATGTCCCCGATGTAACTGTATTCAAAGGACAAACGCAAACTTGGAATTTCTCTCTTGATGCCCAAAAATGTTTTTGGAGTGATGCTGACACCTTGCATTTGGATACAGATTACCTCACGCATACAACAGGCAATTTACCCCTGGCCATTAGAGCAATGAATCTTTACGCATCATCCTTTCAATGGATACCGTAATACGAATCGCGATCCTTCTGTTCATTGCCTTAGTGGGTTGTCAAGAACCAACAACGGAATCCTGCAGTCAAAAAAACTTTCGATACCGTTTCCCCAAACATTTCCCGAAGGTTGTCTTGCCTGAGGACAATTTGCCCAATGATTGCCGAATATTGTTGGGCAGAAAATTGTTCTATGACACAAGATTGTCACAAGACCAAACATTGTCCTGCGGCAGTTGTCACAATTTAAACATGGCCTTTACGGACGGACAAAAAACATCCAAAGGTTTTCACCAAAACAGCACACAGCGGAATGCCCCGACCCTTTTTAATTTGGCATTTGCCCCTTATTATTTGAGTGAGGGAGGGGTAAAAACATTGGAGCTTCAAGCGCTGGCTCCGCTTTTGGACTCCGTGGAAATGAAAGGCAATCCAAAAGGAATTTCGTCATTGCTCCTCAACGACCCCATCATCCAAGCGCTCAGTCAAAAAGCTTATGGTCGGCCTTTGGATTATTACGTCATCACAAGGGCATTGGCCTGTTTTCAGCGCAGCATGATCAGCGCCGACACGCATTTTGACCGTGCGCATTACTACGAAGATCAGCCGTGGGATAGTGCCGCTTACCGAGGATGGCAGCTGTTTCAATCAAATAAATTGCATTGCTCTGAATGCCATCAACCCCCACTTTTTACAGATTACCAATTCTACAATATTGGTCTAAAAAACAACAATGACTTGGGAAAAGAACGTGAATCGTACAACATCCAAGACAGGGGAAAATTCAAAACTCCAACACTCCGAAACATTGAGCTCACGCCGCCCTACATGCATGACGGTTCAATAGCTACATTGGAAGAAGTCATTGACTTCTATAATCAAGGTGGGCATACTCACCCTGAAAATCAAGACCCCCGTATAAAACCCCTTCACCTCACCGCTCAAGAAAAAAGTGATCTGATTCATTTCCTTGAGAGTTTAACAGATTGGAACGCTGTTCAATATGAAAGGTTTTTACCTTTGGAAAACAGACCATGAAAAAGAGCAGTTGGATAATAACATTGATTTTCTGCGGCTTCTTTGCAGCCTGCAGATACGATGTCTTGGATTCGGGTAATGATGATTCGTCAGATGGAATTGTGGATGATTTCACTTTGACCCAGCCTTACTCAATGGCCATACCGCCGTTCTTCCCACCCATGGATATTCCCAGTAACAATCCACTCACCCAAGAAAGTGTGCTCTTGGGGAAATATCTGTTTTGGGAGAAGCAACTCAGTCTGGACAATTCCATCTCTTGTGGAAGTTGTCATTTACCACAAAATAGTTTTTCAGATCCTAATCGATACTCATCAGGCGTGGGCGGCACCTTGGGCAATAGGCAATCAATGGCCCTTATTAATTTGGGCTGGACGAGACATTTTTTCTGGGATGGCAGAAAATCCTCATTGGAAGATCAAATTCTTGAGCCAATAGAAAACCCCGTTGAAATGCATGAAGAATGGAGCAATGTGGTAGAAAAATTGAGCAACGACACCCTGTATCCCAAAATGTTCAAAGCTGCTTTCGGTAGTCCGCATGTCACAAAAGAACGAGCGGCAAAAGCCATGGCTTCATTTATCAGAACGATGGTCAGCGCTGGTTCTAAGTTTGACAAACAGCGCATTGGACAGTACACTTTTGCCCCAGATGAATACCGCGGATTTGTTTTATTTACCACGGAAGGTGGGAGTCCTGACCAAGTACCCGGTGGATCTTATGGAGCCGACTGTTTTCATTGCCATGGTTTTGGGGACATGCAAATGACCGATGGTCTTTTCCACAACAATGGGCTGGATAGTCACTTTCAAAATGATCCCGGTCGTTTCAATGTTACCTTCAATCCTTTGGATAGTGGAAAATTCAAAGCTCCTACTTTGCGCAATGTCGAATTTTCTGCACCCTACATGCACGATGGTAGATTTAATAACCTATTGGAGGTCATTGAGCACTACAACACCGGTGGCCATCCTTCCACAACAGTTGATTCTTTCATGAAATTTACTTCAGGCGGGTTACAACTTTCTGAGACTTCCAAGAATGACTTGATTGCCTTTCTAAAGTGCCTGAGCGATACCGCATTCATGAACAATCCCAATTTCAAAGACCCGCATGAATGAGGAGCTAAAAAAATGGTTGGAGCGCGCCAAAACTGAGAAAAAGGCGAATAAAAAATGGTTGACCAATCAGAAGAACAACAAAAAATTGGATCCTCTTTTTCATGAGCAACATGAACGGATGTTTGAGAAAGTGGATTGTTTGGATTGCGCCAATTGTTGCAAGACCACATCTCCCATTTTCAGAGACGTCGATATCAATCGCATTGCACAACACTTAAGAATTAAACCGTTCTTATTTACAGAAAAACATTTGCATATCGATGAAGATGGAGATTGGGTTTTGAATCAATCTCCTTGCCTTTTCTTGGGAGCGGACAACAAATGCAGCATCTACGAACATCGTCCCAAAGCGTGCAGGGAATATCCGCACACAGACAGAAAGAACATGGCGCAAATTTTAGACCTCACCTATCGCAATACCCTTGTTTGTCCTGCTGTGGCCAAAATGGTTCAGAACATTCAACAAAACACTGCATTCAACACTTAAAAGCTTAAAACCTTTTTTTCTTGCACTTTTAAGCAAACCTTTTTCGCTTTACTTCGTAATATGGATATGGTCAAAAAAGGGATACTCATCGCGCTACTTCTGATGGCAGGACCATGGGTTATAAACGCCCAAAATTGTCTCACCGTATTGGACAATGATGGAGATCCATCTTCTCATCCTTATTGGTATTCTTGTTCCGGAGGAAATTTCAATTTCAATCTTCAAAGCAGTGAAGCTTGGGGTGCTGTATCCGTCAATTGGGGAGATGGAACGGTCAACACCCTTGATCCCAATTGGGAAGCCAATGAAATCATTACGCACACCTATTCAACCGCAGTGGACACGTTTGTTGTGACCATTGCACAAACATCAGGATCATGCGTTGTAACAGGAGTGGTAGTCATGGAGCAGGCTACTGCCGCATCCATCCAGATCCCTTTTGGATCAACAACACAGGCATGCGTTCCCGCCAGCATGAATTTTACCAATAGCTCCACCAATGTTTCAGAAACTACTGTCTTTACATGGGATTTTGGAGACGGGTCGGCAGATGCAACTTTCGATTTTAACAACCTTGGGCAAACCATCAGCCATGGCTATCTTCCCAATACTGTAACCTGCGAAACCCAGGTAACACTTACAGCAGAAAACTACTGCAACATCATTCAAGGAAGTGCCTCGGTGGCCACCTTTAATCCCATTCACCTTTGGGACAAAGACATCCCCAATATCTCAGCAGATCACACCGTTCTCTGCTATCCTGATACGGTATTCACTTTTACCAACAACGGGACAAAAAACTGTTTTACCCAAGGAAACATATTTCAACGTCAATTGAAATGGACCTTTGGATTGCCCGCAGAAGTAGGTACCAATACAGAAACTCCTTGGTATCCCTTTCCGCCCAACACGCCACGCACCGCAGCGTTTCCTGGAATAGGCGAGTACACCATTGCATTATTGGACAGCAATTTTTGCGGCATTTCAACGGATACCATGACAGTATCAATCGTCGCTCCGCCTGTTGCGGGATTTAGCATTTCACAAGACACGGTGTGTGTGGGACAAAATGTTACTTTCATCCAAGAATCCACGGGAGGCAATCAATACAGCTGGAACATCAACGGAACATGGACGAATCTGGGAACTGGCAATGTCAATTTTTCATTTACTACACCCGGAATCAAAACCGTTTATTGCAGGGTATTCAACTCAGTTTCGGCTGCAAGTTGTAGCGATACCATCAGCCACACCTTGGTGGTCCTTCCCGCGCCATCTGCCAACATAACCAGCAATCTCAGTGCTGCCTGCGATTCAGCCATTGTACAATTCTCGCAAACCAATGTGGGCAATCCTACACAATTTGTTTGGGATTTTGACAATGGCACCACTTTTATTGGTTCGAATCCTCCAGCAGTGGTTTATAATACAACTGGTGTTTTTCAAGTTAGTCTATCCGTTACGGCCAACAATGGCTGTTCAGCCAATGCTGAAAAAACCATCAACATCGTGGCTACTCCTGAAGCTTCTTTCAACTTCACCAACGCCTGCATTGGTCAACCCGCTACTTTCCAAAGCACCAGCACTGGTAATCCATCATCATTCCAATGGACATTTAATAACGCTTCACAATCAACTGGAGCCAATGCCAACTTCACATTCAACACCGCAGGTGATTTCCCTGTTCAGCTCATAGCCTTCACTGGAGCTTGCCGTGACACCATTGAACAAACCGTCACCATTCATCCCTTGCCCACTGCCAATTTCACAACCAATACAACATCCGGATGCAATCCTTTACAAGTTGTATTTGAGAACAATTCAGTTGGGGCAGTGGATTTCATTTGGAACTTCGGAGATGGCGATACAGATACTTTGAACAATACCCAACATACGTATTTCGCTACAGGTCCAAACAACCAAAACTACACTGCTCATTTGCAAGCCATCAATGAGAACGGCTGTAGCGCCTCATCCTCAATAAACTTGACGGTACTCACCGGAGCTTTGGCAGCATTTACAGCTCCCAACTACGTTCCTGGCTGCAGTCCACAGACGGCATCATTTGAAAATCAATCAGCAAATGCGGTGTCATACGAATGGAATTTTGGCAATGGCAATACATCCAACGAAACAGAACCCAGCAGCACGTTCTACCATGATGGATTGAATGTCGGGTATTTCACTGTTCAACTCATCGCCTACTCCAGCGGGTTGTGTCATGATACAACCGAAAGAACGATTGTCGTGTTCCCCAGTCCATCATACGACTTGGATTTAAGTTCGCTTTCCAATTGCAGTCCGTTGCAAGTCACGATGCCATACATTCTTGGGGCCACCGCTTTCTCCTGGAATTTTGGGGATGGCAATATCAGCAATCAACCAACGCCCACCCACACGTTTTTATACAATGGCACCAATCCCACTCCCTACAACGTAACCTTTATTGGAACCTCTTCTTTTGGATGTTCAGATACTGTAAGCAGTATCATCGAGGTGGCACAAGGACCCAGTTCGCAATTCTCAATGGATATCCAAGCTGCTTGCGAGCCTGCTACAGTCACTTTTGTTAACCAAGGTGCAGACGCGCTCAACTACCAATGGAACTTCGGCGATGGAACAATCATCAATAGCATGGAAGATACCATTGTCCATGTTTTCAGCGACCCCAACGACGTTTTACAATTGTACAACATTCAGCTTACAGCCCAATCCCTGAATGATTGCCAAGCAAACTTCAATCAAAGCTTTACACTGCATCCAGCAGTCACTTCCGACTTTCAGATTCCTTTGCCCTTGAATAGCTGTGCACCCATTTCCATCGGTTTTCAAAACAATTCTATTGCTGGTCAACAGTACCAATGGACATTTGGAGATGGCACCGGATCCAATGTAAACAACCCCACACATCTTTATGCCAATCCCGTCTACAATGACACAACGTATACAGTTCGACTGATTGCCTCCAGTAATTTCGGATGCACGGACACCAGTTTCCGCACCATAGATGTATTGCGAACGCCTGTCGCCTACTATACCATCACTGATACAAGCGGATGCTATCCCGTTACACTGACCTTCAATAATGCCTCTGTTGGTGCTGACAATTACTCTTGGAATTACGGTACCGGCGAATCCAGCATCAATGGTGAAGTTGTTCATCAACACAACTTTTTTAATCTGTCTTCGATTGCTGTGACCAACCAAGTTGTGCTGACGGCGATGACAACAGCCGGTTGCTATGACACCTACAATGAACCCGTTGTAATCCCTGCAGGACTTACGGCTTCATTTACCATGGACAATGATGGATGTGCTCCATTCAACAATCAATTGCTCAATCAATCCGTGGGTGCTATTCAGTATCTCTGGGACTTCGGGGATGGTTCAACATCCAATGAAATCAATCCCAACCATGTATTTGACATAGACAACAACTTGGACACCACTTATACCGTCACTCTCACATCTTTCAATGCATTTGGTTGTTCTCAAGTACAAACCCAGTTGGTGCACATTTATCCTGTTCCGCAGGCTGCTTTTGACGCATCACCCAATCCTGTTATTTGGCCCAATCCCGTAAGTTTTGTCAACAACAGCAGCAGCGGACTTACCACCAATTACATCTGGGATTTGGGGGATGGGACATTAATCAATGCCGACGATGCGGGCAGTCATGCCTATAATACTTGGAGCAATTACAACGTCTTGTTGTATGCTTCCAACGGGCAATGCAGTGATACTGCTTTCCAAACCATCGTTGTAGAAGCACCAGCCCCTCAGGCCGGATTCATTGGAGACAGCATAGGATGCGCTCCGCTTCTTGTTGCTTTTAAAGATACCTCTCTTTTTGCACAAGGATGGTTGTGGGATTTTGGTGATGGCAGCGCATCCATCAACAGCAGTCCCATACACATCTATGAGTATCCAGGAACATTTGATGTCCGACTCATTGTCATTGGTTATGACGGACAATTTGATACCACCATCCACTATGGAGCTGTGGTAGTGCATCCAAGGGCTTTGGCCTCATTTACAGTAACACCTCCGCAAGTTACCATCCCTCAGCAACCGGTATATACCGTTAACTTGAGTGAAGATGCCAATTCGTATGCCTGGTACTTTGGAACTGGTGACACCATCATGGACTTTGCTCCTTCATACACCTACACCGAGGTAGGACTATATGATGTGACATTGGTAGTGAACAATGCATTCAATTGTCCTGATACGCTAACCCAATACGCCGCCGTCAATGCAATAGGTGGCGGAAAGTTGGAATTCCCTTCGGCATTTACCCCAAATGTCAATGGACCAACGGATGGTAGATATGAAACACTCAGCTATGACAACGATGTCTTCTTTCCGAAATATGAAGGCATCGGCACCTATACATTGACTGTCTATAACAAGTGGGGAGAAATCATTTTCCAATCCTCGGACGTTCAAAAAGGATGGGATGGTTATTATAAAGGAGAAATATGCCCACAAGATATGTATATTTGGAAGGCTGAAGGGGTTTACCACAACGGTCAAGCGTATCAGTTGGTAGGGCAAATAACATTGGTTAGAAAATGAACAAGATGAAAAAAACATTTCTTTCGTTCTTGCTGATTGCAGTGAGCCTTTTGGGTATGTCCCAAGACCAGCAGTTCACGCAATTCTATGCTGTTCCCACCGCAATGAATCCTGCATTTGCTGGAGCCAATTTACAATCACGCTTTGCCATGCAATACCGCAATCAATGGTTGGGCATCCCAAAAGGATTCCGAAGCTATGTTGCCAGTTATGATTCATACATCAACAGCATCAAAAGTGGAATTGGTATTGTATTACAACGAGAGGATGCCGGCTCTGGCAACTTGTCCAGAACCCAATTCGGTATACAGTATGCCTATGAAACCAGAATCAAACGCAATTGGTATATGCGTCCTGCATTGCAACTGAGCATGGGATCTCGTTCATTGAATTTCAACAACCTCACTTTTTACGATCAATTGATCCGCAACAATGCATCAACTTCATTGGAGACCTATCCAGCTCAATCCAAACAATATTTTGATGCTGGCGCCGGCATTTTGGTTTATGGTCCTGATTTGTGGGTTGGATTCTCTGCGATGCATTTGAACACCCCTAATGAAGCTGTATTTGAAACCAATACCTCCCTCATTCCCACACGCTACGCCGCACACGTCGGAAAACGCTTTCGCATCAAAGGGTATTCTTTAAAACGTTTGGACCATCATTTATTTGTAGCTGCCAACTACATGTCGCAAGGGAAATTTGATCAATTGGACTTGGGATTTTCTTATGAAATCAAACCCCTCTTTTTTGGTGTTTGGTACAGAGGTCTTCCCCTAAAATCAAACGGTTATGAATTGCCCAATAGAGATGCAATAGCCTTCCTATTCGGTTTCACTTCAGGGCCATTCAATATTGGATACAGTTATGATGTCACGACCTCCAGATTGGGAGTCGGAAATACTGCTGGTGCGCATGAATTGACATTGGCCTATAACATGGCGGTGAAGATCAAAACCAAGCGTAAAATTGTTCCTTGCGCTGCTTTCTGATCAGAGGATATTGACTTCTCTTTCCAAAACAATTTGAAAATGTTCCTGGATGTCATCAATGATTTGTTGACTTAAATCCAAAACTTCCTGTCCTTTGGCGCCGCCATAATTGACCAGAACCAAAGCTTGCTTTTCATTCACACCACAAGCGCCTGTTCGTTTTCCCTTCCAACCGCGCTGCTCTATCAACCATCCAGCTGGAACTTTGACATGTTCATCATCAATGGGATAAGATGGTATCAAAGGATGAATCTCCTTCAAGTTCATGTAATGGGCTTTTAAGACAACAGGATTCTTGAAAAAACTTCCTGCGTTCCCCAGCACTGATGGATTGGGCAACTTAGAAGAACGAATATTGCAGATGGCTTGACTCACTTCCTTGATGGTTAAATCCGCGACATGCATGGATTCCAACTCTTTTTGTATGTCACCATAACCTGTTTTAAGATTTGGCTTTAATGACAACTTAAAAACAACATTCGTTATTACCCAATTGCCCTTCTCCCGTTGCTTGAAAACACTCTCGCGGTATCCAAAAGCACATTCTTCTTTTCCAAAAGTGCGTAGTTCACCGGTAGCGGTATGCACGGCATCCAATGAATAAAAGACATCTTTGATTTCTACACCATAAGCGCCAATGTTCTGAATAGGACTGGCTCCGACACATCCTGGAATTAAACTTAAATTCTCCACACCGCACCAACCTTGCGATATGCAATGCAAAACAAATGAGTGCCAAACCTCACCAGAAGCTGCAGATACCAATACCTCATCATCATTCAAAATATTATGCGATATACCCACGAATCGGTTGAGCAATACCACACCATCAAAATCATGGGTCAACAAAACATTGCTTCCTCCACCCAAAACCAAACGATTGGAATTGATCCAACGCTCGTCCGCTAATGCCGCACGCAACTCATCCAAACAAGTAACTTCCACCATCCACTTCCCCTTGACATCCATGCCAAAAGTGTTGTAGGGTTTTAATGAAACATCTGAAGACCAAATCATACGGGAAAATTAATCGTTTTGCGGAACCGTTGACCAAAAGTCATCCTCAGTTATTCGCAATACATTGTTGTGAACGTTCTCCATCAAATCATTTACGTACCACCGCTCAGGCAAAGTATTGGCTGTCCACTCTTGCTTTAACCAACGACTACCAATGCGCTGATACTCCGTAACCCGCTCAGCAGAAGCTATCCAATAGTAATTGCTGCCATTGATGGTTTTCAAGAACAAAGGAAATTTATCAACCATTGAACAAAGATGATTCAATTCCTAATAACTTGCTTGACATGCAACCTTTTTTATACAAAATCGCTTCTGAAATACACCAGCGTCATGGCAAAGACTTGAGTAAAATTCACCTGGTCCTTCCTGGTAAACGCGCTGGTCTTTTCTTAAAGAAACATCTCTATCAAATAGCAAAAGAATCACTCATTGCTCCCAAGATATTCATCCTACCTGAATGGTTTCAAATGATCTCTGGCATGCGCAGCATTCAAGGATTTGAAGCCACGATTCAATTGTACAAAGCCTACATCAGTGTTGTTGATCAACCTGAAAAATTCAGCAGTTTTATCAAATGGACCGGGCAATTGCTCAACGACTTCAACGATGTCGACCAACACCTGATTGCCGCTCCTGAATTGTATAAAAATATCAGAGACATCAAAGACATTGATGCTTGGAGCCTGCACCAAGAGCCACTTTCAGACGATCAAAAAAATTTCTTGGTGTTCTGGGAAGACCTCATTCGCATTTACCATCAATTCACGCACAATAGTCATTCTGAAAAAAAATACAGTTACGCACAATTGACCAAACTTTTGGCTTTGGACGGTCCCCTTTCTTCAGATGCCCAATACACCTATTTCATCGGTCTCTCCAATTTCACTCCAGCTGAGGAAAAGATCATTGACCGATTTAAAAAATCAAATCCCAACACATCCATTCATTGGGACATTGATCCATATTATGTTCAAAATCCTAGTCACGAAGCGGGATACTTCTTTAGAGAAAAAATAAAAGCAGGACAAACCTTGGCCATGGAAGATTGCCTTGGTCAAGAGGAACGCACCGTATTTGAATACAAAACCAATACCGCATTGGGTAGTGCAGCCATTATTGGCGAAATGGTCAGTGCAATGACTACCACTGAGCGGGAAAACACCGCGCTCATCATGACCGACGTTCAAATGTTGCAACCCCTCATCACCCATATTCAAGAAGATGTGGACATCAACGTCGCCATGGGTTGGAACATCAAGAATACCGGGATTTATCAACTCTTCACATCATACCTTTCATTTTGTATTAAAACACAAAGTCAAAAGAGAATTTACCACAAAGATTTAATCCGATGGATTGAACAGCCCATCATTCGTCCTTTCACTGAACCATGGAGACAAGCATTCATCGACGAATTGATCAATAGAAAATCACCTTACTTCAGCATGAATCAAGTCATGCATTGGCTCGATGAAGAAAGAACTACTTGGAAATCCATTACCCCTCATTTGGCACTTTTGGATGTTGCAGAAGTTGGATTCCAGCAAATCTTAAACAATCTCAACATTTTAAATCAATGGGTATTGGAGCAAGATGAGTTGGATCCATTATCCAAGGAATGTGCTTGGCAATGGGAAGAAAAAATGGAGGTGGTCAAAAGTTATATCGAACAAAACGAATTTTTGCAAGACGCTGAATCATTGGACGTACTCATTCAGCAGGTAATCTCAAAAGACAACATCACCCTAGAAGGAGAACCCTTGCATGGATTGCAAATATTGGGAATGATAGAAACACGTGCACTGGACTTTGACCACGTCATCTTTGTCAATGCAACCGAAGATTCCATGCCAGGACAAAGCAATATGCAAAGTTTAATTCCTTTTGAATTGCGGAAGGCTTTTGGACTGCCCATGCCAGGTGACCGCGAATCAAGCTATGCGTATAATTTCTACAGGCTATTGCACCGCTCCAAAAAAATATCGTTCTTCTATCCTTCTACGACTTCTGACTTCCGATCAGTTGAAAAAACACGCTACATCCAACAATTGGAATGGGAGTGGAAAGATTACAACAAGAACATCGATTGGCATAAAAAACAACTTTCGCTTCCGGCCTCTCCCGGTCTGAGCTTTGAAGAGGTTGTACAGGCAGATGCGCTTTCAGCGCAGCAGTTAAGAACCAAGTTTGAAAATGGCATCAGTCCTTCCGCGATTAACAAATACCTGCAATGCCCGTTGGAGTTTTATTATCGGTATGTTTTGGGACTGGGAGAAATCAATGAAATGGAAGAGCAGATGGATGCAGCCACCATTGGATCCAACGTGCATACAGTTTTAGAAAATTGGCACCAACCCAAGATCGATCAAATGCTTACCCTGCAAGACATCCAGCAATGGAGGGCAGAACTGGAAACGGCATTGCAAAATGTATTCTTGGAACAAAACCCCAACGGGACAATAGAAGGCTATAACCTGTTGGCGTTTGAGGCCGCCAAAAAAATGATTGAAAGGGTTTTGGATTATGACGAGGCGTTGATTCAAAACGGAGAGGCACCCTTGATTATCGCAACGGAAAAAGAATTCAAACTGCAACTCCATCTGCCCAATGGAAATCCTGTCATGTTGCAGGGTAAGGTAGACCGCATTCATAAAAATGGCAACACTACCGTTATTTTGGATTACAAAACAGGAAAGGCCGAGAAAAAAGACCTCACCTTACCCGACCCCAACATCGCCAATTTATTCAACGGTAAAAAATCCAAGCTTTTACAAATTCTCATGTACGGCTACTTGGCCCATCACACAGAGGACCTAGGATACAACCAAATAGAAGTTGGTCTTTTTCCATTGGCCAAGCCGGATGCTCAGCCCTTGTTTATTGAAGATCGGGAGAGCATCTTCAGTCCCGACTTCATGAAAAACTTTGAGACCGGCCTACTGGAACTTTTACAGAGCATAGAAGAGCGCGTCGAATTCAGACACCAAGAGGAGTCGCAATATTGTCAATTCTGCCGAGAGGCAGGGAATTGATTGTTATATTTGTGGCATGAAGTATTCTCGAATTTTACTCAAACTCAGTGGTGAGTCATTGATGGGCGATAAGCAATTTGGCATTGACAACGATCGTTTGATGCAGTATGCCAAAGAAATCAAGGAGATATTCAATGAAGGAGTGGAGATAGCCATTGTGATTGGAGGAGGAAATATTTTCCGAGGCGTGCAGGCTGAGCAAGGTGGAATGGAGCGCACGCAGGGAGATTACATGGGCATGTTGGCCACGATGATCAACAGCATGGCATTGCAAAGTGCATTGGAGAGTTTGGAAGTTCCTACAAGATTGCAATCGGCCATTGAGATGAAACAAATTGCAGAGCCATTCATTAGAAGAAAGGCTGTGAAGCATTTGGAAGTTGGGCGTGTGGTCATCTTTGGTGCAGGAACGGGTAATCCATTCTTCACTACTGACACGGCAGCATCGTTGAGAGCCATTGAAGTGGAGGCGGAAGTTATTTTGAAAGGAACCCGCGTAGATGGTATCTATACCGCAGATCCTGAAAAAGATCCAACGGCTACCAAATACGACAGGGTTTCGTTTAGCGAGGTCTATGAGAAAGGATTGAACGTGATGGACATGACGGCATTCACTTTATGCAATGAGAACAAATTGCCCATTATAGTTTTTGATATAAACAAAAGTGGCAATTTAAAAAGATTGGTACACGGAGAAGCCGTAGGAACATTGGTTGATTTTTAATACAAAAAAAGAATATGTCAGACGAGATTAGCATGGCGTTAGATGAGGCTACAGCAGCCATGAACAAAGCCATCGAACATTTGGAATTTGAATTGAACAAGATTCGTGCAGGTAAGGCCAGTCCAGCGATGTTGGACAGTGTTAAAGTGGATTATTACGGTTCCTTCACTCCCTTGAAAAACATTGCCAATGTGAGCACACCCGATGCGCGCACCATCACGGTTCAGGCTTGGGAGAAACACATGTTGGATCCCATTGCCAAGGCCATCATGGAGGCCAATTTGGGATTGAATCCACAGAACAATGGAGAAATGATCATCATTTCTGTTCCTATGCTCACCGAAGAGCGACGCAAGGATTTGTCCAAGCGCGCACATGGCGAGGGAGAGCATGCTAAGGTTTCCATTAGAACAGGAAGAAAAGACGCCATTGACTTCATCAAGCAAGCGCAAAAAGATGGATTGCCAGAAGACGAAGCCAAAACCGGCGAGGCCAAGGTTCAAGAGTTAACAGACAAGTACAACAAGAAAGTGGAGGAAGTTCTTGCCGCCAAGGACAAGGACATCATGACCATTTGATGATTACAATACTTTAAATGAAAACACTCCGAATGGGGTGTTTTTTTTTAACCAAAAAAAAACAGAGCCTAAGCTCTGTCTCTTTTCGATTTTTAGTACCCAGAGTGGGAATCGAACCCACACATCACGAGGATACACGATTTTGAGTCGTGCGCGTCTACCAGTTCCGCCATCCGGGCAAGTCCTTCCGTTGAAGGAGTGCAAATATAATCATTCTTTTCTTTCCTCGCAAATAACCAACGAATTTCCTCCAACCCATACCTGATATCGTCCGTCAGAATTGGCAATCGGCCACCAACGCAGGTTCATTTTTAAACCCTTTTTCCATTCCTCCCTGTCCAATTCAGCCACTTTCCAAGCCCCTTCCTTCCATTCCAACTGCCTGACCACTGTCTTACTACCTACCCAATGTCGCTGCTCTTCCTGCAATGGTGTATTGTAGCTATGATCATTGTATTGAACACCAATACCATCTCCTTTTCTGTAGCAAACAAATGATGGTCCCTGCTCATCCATACTGACCTCCTGCGCCTTGGGCAGAACCAACGCTTCCTCGCAGGTTCCATTTGTATTAAAACGCAACAAATACATTTCCATGTAATATTCTAAATACTGCACTATCCCCGGAGACATGGTAGTCCATCGATCATTGTTTCGCACCAACTCTCGGAAATAATAATCTTCGCCATACAACCAAAACCCATCTGGCGTGGGTAAATAACCCTTCAATATCCACTCCTTGCTGCCCACATTGGGATAATCAATCGGAATCAAACTTTGATGCGTCACTTCACACACCGTGGTATCCAAATCGTATCTTACCAATCCTGCAATCTTTTCATTTCCCGCCTGACTATACAAGCTCAAGCACTGCAGCCCCAATGGACTTTCCCTAAAAATGGCTTCCCGCAATACCCTATCTCCCAAGACCAAATCCCATTGCTTCAATTTGGTTTGCCTGATGTCAAAATAATACAAGACATTCTGAGTCCAAACCGTATTGTCTTCTTTTGGCTGCATCTGTCTGTTGTTCCCAGTTAATACAATCACATTCCCCGACCCATCTATGGCCCAGCGTTCCACTTGATTGTAATCTCCCCAGCGATCAACCTTCCAATTCATTTGATGCTTCACCCTCCAATCCCCTTCCTCTTTGACGAATACCCAATGCATCAACTCTTTGGAGGCGTACAAAACATTTTCCGAAAAAACGACCAGCGTTTGACCCCTCAACTTGCATTGCAATTGCGGTGTTCTGTTCTTGTTTGAATAACCAGTAGAGAAGACCAATCTTGGAGCTGACCAACCACTGACTGAATCCATTGTTGTATTCCACAACAACAAGCTGTCCAATGCCTCACTCATGGAATAATAAAACAATTCTAGGTTACCTTGAACGACCTCTACCCCCAAATAATGGCTTTGCTCGTTCCATACATGGGCAAAGTGTTTGCCATTGCGCATGGACATTCCACGCACATATTTGATGTCGTGTGCTCGATTTCCAAAAGTGGATACAAAATAAGTAGCACTGCTGTCTTCAAGAAAAAAATAAGAATCTGCTAACCGCTCACCAGGTTGTACACCAACCACTCGTTGTCCCAAAGCACAAACATTGAGCAACAAAAAAACAATCAGAAAAACAAACTTAGTGGGATGAAAACCACCTAAAGATATCCATGCCATTGCCATAAAGCATTAAACCCAATAACAACACCATGCCTATCATCTGTGCCACTTCCATAATGCGTTGAGAGGCGGGACGACCCGTGATCATCTCCCACAACAAAAACATCACATGACCACCATCCAATGCGGGAATGGGCAAGATATTCATGAAAGCCAAAATCAAAGAGATGAAAGCGGTGCGTTCCCAAAACATGGCCCAATTCCATTCTTCCGGAAACAACTTGGCAAAGGTGGCAAATCCACCTACTTGCTTGGCTCCAGATGCCGAGAAGATAAATTTCAATTGAGAGGCATAATCTTTCACTGTCTCCCAAGCTTGCTCTACACCGCCTGGAATGGCTTCAAAGAAACCATATTCACGGTTGACATAATTGAAATAAGCACTTGGAGACTTTGGAGCAAAACCAATGGTTCCCTCAGCAGTAACCTTTGGAGCGATGGTCATCCATTGCCCTCCGCGGTACAAACCCACTTCAACTTTTTGATCAGGGTGTCCTTGTAAAAACTTTTGAATCGATTGAAAATAAACCAGTGTATCTCCATTGATGCTCACCAATGAATCTCCCTTTAACAAACCTGCCTCAGCAGCTGGTGTCCCGGCAATTACTGTATCCACCACACATGGAATGCGCGGTGTAAACGGCATTTTAACACCTCTGTCCACCATCATCTGACCCAACTCAGTGGGCAATGCGATTTGTACTTGCTCGCCACCTCTAACCACTGTTGCTGTTGTTAGCTTATTTAACAACATCCATTTTGGAATATCTGTGTAGCTTGAAGGGGTCTGTCCGTCCAAGGCAATGATTCGGTCACCTTCTTGAAAACCAATGGACATCATCAATGAATCACAATGCACACCGTAGGTGATATTCTGAACAGGCAATTCATCTTTACCCCAATTGGCCAAAACCACAGCATAGAGAATCATTCCCACAATCACATTCACCACAACTCCACCAACCATGACAATCAAACGTTGCCAAGCGGGCTTGCTTCTGAACTCCCAATCCTCTGCTGGCTTGGACATTTGCTCTTTGTCCATGCTCTCATCAATCATCCCAGCAATCTTCACATAGCCGCCCAATGGTAACCAACCAATACCGTATTCTGTTCCACCGACCTTCTTTTTGAAAATGGAGAACCATGGATCAAAAAACAAGTAGAATTTCTCCACACGAATCTTGAACAATTTGGCAGGAATAAAATGACCTCCTTCATGGAGAATGATCAATAACGACAAACTCAAAAACAACTGCAATGCTAACATCATGATTTTCTACGATTGAGGGGTAAAGGTACGTTGATATGCCTTTGTGTAACGCAAAACATATTTTCCAAAAACATCAAATTCTAAATTAACTGTACTTCCAACCTGTATAAATTGAATATTGGTATGCTGATGAGTGTAAGGAATAATGCAAACAGAAAATTGATCAACCTGACTATTCACCACTGTCAAGCTGATTCCATTGACCGTTATGCTGCCTTTCTCAATGGTCATACCATCTTCAGACGGCAGATGTTCAAAGGTATAAGTCCAACTTCCCCCTTGCTCCTCAACAGCAATGCACGTTGCCGTTTGATCCACATGCCCTTGAACAATGTGCCCGTCCAAACGTCCATCCATCTTCATGGCCCGCTCTAAATTCACAACGTGACCGACCTTCCAAGTGGAAAGGTTGGTCTTGTTCAAAGTTTCTTGAATGGCCGTAACCACATAATGATCAACCATAATAGCAACAACCGTCAAGCAGACGCCATCGTGCGCAATGGATTGATCAATCTTTATTTCTTGTAAAAAAAGACAACTTACTGAAAAATGCACATTGGTTCCATCTTCTCGAATTCCAACTATTTTTCCCAAATCTTCTATTATTCCTGTAAACATCTTTATGGTTTTATGGTATCCACTTTGCCATCCAATAGGTGTATAAATCCACTGCGGTTGTATGGAATCAATCCTTCCAAAGTGATGGGATATATGGTGATGGTGTAATAAAAAACTCCATCTTGACAAAGTTCTCCTGTTTGTTGATCTAAACCTGTCCAATCAATAGAAGGGTTTTCTGTAGCATAAACCAAACTGCCCCACCGGTTAAATATTTTCATTTCGACATGATCAATCGATCGGTAAGGATAGGCTTGGTACCAATCATTTGAAGCATCACCATTGGGCGTGTACACATTGGGCAAATCATAGAAAGGACAATTGTCCACGCAAATAGAATCAGAAAAGGCACTCTCATTCTGCTGATACTGACCATTGGGCCAAAGGTTCAATGAATCCAAGGCAGTAACCACATAACAGCCCGCTATGGTGTTTCCGGAACTGTCAGGATTGATGAACCAGACAGTATCAGTTGGATCATACAAGGTTGCCAAGAGCTCAAACTCACCTCCCATCACAGGCGTGTAATAAACCTTGTATCCCGTAACATCATCAGCGCAATTGGGCCTGTTCCAATGCAGACTCAAAGTAGGTACCAAACAATCCGATTCAACTGTCATGGTTGGTGGACAAGGAGGTTCTTGATCATAGGGCTGAGCGCAGGCTTCTTGCGACCAATTGATGAGCGGATCTTTGATGGTGGGATTCCCATAGGTTCCTGTAACTTTTACAACATAGCAGTAAGGTTTGTTGTTGACCAAACCCGTATCAATAATTGTACTCACTGTTGTATCTAAAAACAACATGAAATCAAAATCCGTTTCGCTTTTCCTGTAATATGCATAGCGAATATTATCCCATGGCACATCTTCAACAACGGAGACTTGAACGGCATTGTCCAAAGGAGTCAGGCTCAACCAAGGACTCATGGCATCATTGGAAAATCCAACAGAGAAGCCATTGGACAACAACTCCACCCTGCATCGATTGCTCACGCCAATCGTGTTGATGTTTTCATGAACAAACGCGGTATCCAACAACATAAAATCTGCAGATGTTGGTCCACTCCAAATTAAATTCTCAAAAGCTGATCCTGCAATGCGGTGATACAATTGGTATTGATAAGGTCCTGGGTATTGTATGACATCCAATTCAGATGGTGGTGACCATGTAATGCTGTCGATTCCCAAATCAAATGAAGTTTCTACCACAGACACTTGTGTAACCACTGGAACCTCTTTGGACAGTTGTGCGCAAACTTCATCACTGGCGTAACTCAATGCACCATCTGGCCATCGCGCTACAACCATGTAGCAATAGTTGGCCCCAAAGTTCACATTCTCATCCAAGTAAACATCGCTGTTTACATTGGGAACAGTAGCAATTAATTCATAACCAGTATAAGCAGGAACACCCAATTCACAATTGGCAGGATCAAAACCGTACAAGCCATTTCTGCGGTAAATCAAATAATCCACCTCATTAGATTGGTACTCAGAAAAAATAGGCGAGCAAGCATGAGGACTCCATGAAACCTCAATGGAATTATTGATGGGATTGGCAGCAGGATTCTGAACTTCCGGCGCCACGACGGTGATCATCATGGTTTCGATATAAGACAAATTCACATAACCATCATCTGTAGCTTGAAAGGTCATTTGATAAGGTTGGTAGCGAATCTCCTCGCAAAGCGGTTCCCAAGAAAAAATGTAAGAGCTAGGATTAAATGTTGCAGGATGAGAAACATTGGTCAATGGCCCGCCAAATGCTTGAAGCGTTACATTGTCACCATTGGGATCTGATACCACCAACTGAAACCAGATATCATCTCCAGCAGTTACACATTTATCAGCAATGGGGAGAACGATAGGCGGAATGTTGTTACAAGTAACAACCGTAATTTGCATATCGCGAATGACATAGCCGATCAATACTCCATTTCTGTATTCCGATATTTTGATGGCGATGTTGTATTCTCCTGCCAATAAAGGAACTGACCAAAGTACATCTCCTGTCTGCGCATTGATGGTAAACAAATCTGTCGTTTCTGAAGTCACCTCATTGGGCAATTCCCAAGCTGGGATGTCTCCCAAACTCAGGGGTAGTCCATCCTCTCCCAGACAGGGGACCAATGCGTAGGACAATGAATCGCCATCCGGATCGTATGCCGCCGGATTGTGCATCCACATTTGATAAATGCACGCTTCTTGTGTTGGTGGATTGAGCAACTGTACGGAGTTGTTGTGTCCCAATCCTGGACTAATGACCAGCTGAGATTGAATACCAAAAACTTGCTGAATAGAATTGGTGATGTTCATGACACCACCATTTCGGTTGGGGTCTTCTACCCGTAGGTTGTATATCCCTGGGCCAGCATACGTATGAAAACCATAGTACTCATTTCGCTTGGCATCCGTATTGGGATAGAACAATTCCACCGATCTGGAAAGGCTATCCAAATCAGTATCTAAAACATTCTCCGGCTCATCACCCCAGTAAATCTTCAACCAAGGACGATCTGCAGGTGCTGAAACCTTGGTAATCGTTACAATCGTCACTTTATACGTGTAGCCTGATACATGCTCATAGATGATTTCACCCGCCCTATTGTGCGTAGCCGCTGCGCTGAAAGCCAACAACAGCATCACAAATAGCGATATGTATTTCATCCATCTCATCTTACGAATTTACAGGCTTACTTACCAATTCAATCATGCGTTACCATGATTTTAGATTGATTAACACCATTCTCCGTTTCCCATTGCAACCAATAGAACCCTGCAGGCCAAGCAGAAACATCCATCCATCCGCTTTGTTCACCATTTTGTAATTGCGATGCAACGCACTTTCCAGTTGCATCAAAACACAACAATCGGGTCATTGCAGGACCATCCCAACGCACAATATCATTTGCTGGATTGGGGTAAAACTTCCAAGTCTGATTGTTGGTTTCGGTCACATTTGCGGCGTCGATAATGGTGACGCAATAATCCTCAAACTCACCATAGCTGAAGCTTCCGCATGGTTCTGGCACCTCCCCTGTTCCAAATACTCCATAGTAAGTCATCCCTACCCGAAGTCGCGCACTTCCCAGTAAGGCTGAGTTGGGAACGTTGAACGTTCCTGTTGCAGTGGTGGTGGAAGCCTGACCAGGATCAAAGATCAATTCATCATCGGTCCAAGTTCCATCACCATTCCAATCCAGCCAAGCTTTGCTGTATTCGTTGTAAGAAAAACCACCAAAGCCCGGTGTAATCGCAATTGAATACGTCTGACCAACCACCAAATCGGTTGTTACTTCCGTATAATCGCCATAACCTCCGTCTGAAGCTGTGTTGTTGTTGATGTTGGCCACTGTTACATTGGCAATCCATTCGCCAGAGGCATCATTGGTTCCAACGACACAGGTCGGTACCTCTTGACAACTGGCACATCCCAAAGTGGTAAAAGCCACCGACCCTACAGGGGATCCATTGTCAACGCAAATGGAGGATACGGATGCAGTGTAAGGCGTACAAGCCATCAATCCATCAAAAGTAATGGTGGTCTGATCGGTCTCATAAGTCCCTATCACACTGGTACCCTGTATCAACAAAATGGTATAACCTGAAGCGGCCAAAACTGGATTCCAAGTGATGACAGCCAAATCATTTTGGGTATTGGTTACATTGATATAATTGGGATTTACGCAACAGCCATCGGTTGTAAAATATTGCAAAGTTGACCAATCACTGAATAAGGTGTCACAAACAGTTCTCACTTGGTATTCATAACTGGAACAAAACATCAAATTGCTCAAGGTCACGCTTTGATCCTGAATATCAGAAACACTGCTCCAGTTCAAATCTCCCTGCACACGGTACTGTATCTCAAATGGCCCTGATCCAATGCTGCTCCAGGTAATGAGTCTATCCGGCGATGCGGGAACTGGAGCGTCCGCTACAGAAAATGGGGCAGGACAATCTCCTGAAACGCATTCTCCCAAAATCAAATTCAAGCTGTTATAGACATTGAGTCTACCTCCGGTTAACACTTCGCCAACCAAATTAGAAACAGGATCAATACCAGACAAGATATATCCTCTTACCATCATTGCTGCTTCCGCTGGATTGGCATGCGCAATTTGTGCCAAAGATTGACAAGGTGCAGCATACATCAATGCCACAGCACCCGCGACACAAGGACTAGCAAACGAAGTTCCTGAAGCTGTGCTGTAACCATTGTTGCCTGCCATCATAACAGCCTCACCTGGAGCGCCCAAATCAATATGTGTTGTTCCATAACCACTAAACGTTCTAACATCGGAGTTGTTGGTTGCGGTGACTGAAATCAAATAATCACTTGGACAGGTAGTAGGCATATCTCCGACATTGTCCACATTGACGTTGTTGTTGGCTGTTGCTGCGCAACTCAAAATTCCATAGTGACCCAAGGTGTCATACATGGCGCACCACAAAGGATAATTGATGGCTGCCGCATTGTCTACTCCCCATGAACTGTTGGTTACTACCACAAAAGCTCCTTGCGCTCCGTTTGTATTATTGTACAACTGTCGCATCACCAATGGATAAGTATAAGCGGCAATGGCATTGGCCTCAGAAATGCCTCCCATCTGCACTTGCATCAACTTGACATCCCAATTCACGCCTGTTACGCCTATGCCATTGTTCCCTTTTGAACCAATCATGCTACTCACCTGAGTGCCATGATTGCCATTGGAAGAATTGTCTGTGTTGTTGCTCACATTCCAACCATCATAGTCATCCACATATCCATTGTTATCGTCGTCAATGCCGTTGCCTGCAATCTCTTGACTATTGACCCAATGATTGGGAAGAATGTCTTCTTGATCCCATTTCGCACCTTGCGTTTCGACAATACAAGCGACAATTTCATCTCCCAAGGGTGTTAATCCGCCAGTGGTGATATCCCAAGCCAATTCACTGTCAATATCATTGTCTTGTGCATCAATATGATGCCACTGATTCCCGAAAATGGGATCGTTGGGGGTCAATCGATCTTCAATCAAATGATTGAACTGTGCTACCTGAGATTGTGGTAAGCTTTGACAAAATCTCAAAACCTCTTGATCATTCACACCATCCCAGTCCCATGCAAACAAATGAATGCGCATGGGTGCAGATACCTTCTCTTTCCAATGGAAATTGATAAAAGTGCCAAAATGATTGTTGACTGATAAGACAACATCATCAGCCTTAGCGCCCTCGATCAATTGGATTAAAATCTCTTTTTGTACATGATCCTGCCCAACCATGGGAAGGACAATGAAACACATGATTGCAACTAATATTTTTTTCATTGTTGGATAAATATTCTTTTTACTCGGTTTGATATTCCTGTCAAAATTTCATAAGAAATGGTTCCACACCACGCCGCCACCTCATGCAAATGGATATTTTTTCCAAATATCTCCACCTCATCACCTTCCTTCACATTCAA
>CANEVR010000031.1 GCA_947442505.1 Flavobacteriales bacterium
GGCACTTTTTGTTTCCATGGCAGCGGAACTTTTTGGAACCAATATCAGAGCCACTGTAGCAAGCACAACACCCAACTTTGTACGAGGAGCTGTTGTACCCATGGTGCTCAGCTTCAAAGCCATGGAAAAATGGATGGGGAGTATCAATGCTGCAGTTGTTCTTGGTGTCATCACCATCGGATTAGCGCTGATCAGTGCCCGATATCTGAAAGAATCTTTCGGAAAAGACTTGAACTTCCTAGAAGAATAGAACTTGAGAAAGTCTACAAAAAAAAGAGCTCCATCAGGAGCTCTTTTGATTCAACAATCAATCACTATTATAATACGTGATCTAACTTTTCAGTTAATACGTTCTTGGGCACTGCTCCAACACTCTTGTCAACCACTTCTCCATTCTTCAAGAATACGATGGTTGGGATATTTCTGATACCAAACTTCATCGAAGTCTCTGGATTCAAATCGACATTTACTTTCCCAACGATAGCGCGTCCTTCATACTCCTTAGCGATTTCTTCTACAACCGGAGTAACCATGCGACATGGTCCACACCACTCAGCCCAAAAGTCGATCAATACAGGTTTGTCAGTATTTGTGATCTCAGCAAAATTGAGGTCTGTAATTTCTAATGCCATTTTCTTAGTTTTTAAATAGGGCTACGAAGATAAGCCATTGTTTTCAAACAAAATTCGTTTTACAAAATTTAATTGATCTTAAGTTTTCAACTTTTAGAATGCCAAATACTGATTTTCAAGGCCTTAAATACGAGTAAACTAGTCCACCAAATCAATACAAGTGATCTCTGGCATGATACCCACTCTACCTGGAAATCCCAGACACCCCAGTCCTCTATTGACATACAGGTTTTGTTTTCCCTCTGAATACAACCCACCCCAACGTTTGTATCCAAACCACGCCGATGGGCTCCATTTCACTCCCCAATCAGGAATTTCCACCCCAAATTGTGCCCCATGAGTGTGGCCTGATAAAGTGAGAAAAATATTCTCTTTTCCCATCACTTGTTCTTCAAAGTGTGTAGGATCATGGGACAATAAAATTTTGTTCATTCCTTCTGGCAAACCTGACATTGCCTTTCTCAAATCACCAAACTGAAAGAAATTTCTACCCCAATTCTCAACCCCTATTATTGCCAATTTTGAATCTCCCTCTTCACCTATAATCACATGCTCATTGCGCAGCAATTGAAAGCCCATCTTTTGATGTACTTCCTCCAATTGTATCATGTTCAAGCGCTTTTTCTCCTTCATGGCAGGTGAATCACCCCTATAAATATACTCGGCATAATCATGATTGCCTAGGATGGAATATTTGCCCTGCTTGGCTTCAATACTTGCAAACAAACCGACAAATGGGAGTGCTTCTTCTGCAATATTGTTCACCAAATCTCCTGTAAAGAAAACGAAATCAGGTTCCAACTCATTGATCAATCGGATTGCTTCAGATACCGCATCTACTCCTTCCTCCCCAAACGTTCCCAAATGGCTATCGGATATTTGAACGATTCTCAATTTTCTCTTTCCAAATGGAAGACCTTTCAATTGAAGGTTCTCATAACGGACTTGAAAATTAAACTTTCCTTTTACCATTCCGTATACGAAAGAAGTAAACAACAAAGCTGAGGCACCTAATCCAACTTGATTCAAAAACTGACTTCGCGTAACACCGCTGTTTCCAGATTGGTCTTTAAACCAACGGAAATACATTCTCTTGAGAAGATTTACCAAATCATTGCCCAAATGAAAAACAGCAAAAGCAATTTTGGACATGGCAATCACAAAAATCCAACTCATTCCAGTTACCAACCATTGAGGTGGACGCCCGCCCTCAGTCTGCGCACCAATGATCATCGTTATGGATAGAATAATCAATAGCACCAATGGCAGCCAATACAACAAAACAAAAATTCGCCAAAACCGTTCAATTCTGTGCTTGAACAACTCCTTGAATCCTTTGAATGCAAACCAATCAATGGTAAACAGGATGATAGTAAAAATGATGGGAACCAATACGCTTTTCATGCGGGAGCGAAGTTACAGCAGAAGAATAAAAATAAGATGGTAATTATTCTAAACGCAATTGGAAACGTTGATACAAATTCTCCAAAGCAGGATTCTCTTTTCTCCAAGCCTCAAATTTCTCTGCGTTGGTTAGCATCGCAATTTTCAAATCCTGAATTTTGGTAATGCTTGTTTCAAATTGCAAACCAACAATATTTTCCTTTTCCTTGAAATAATTGGCCAACTCACTTCGGATGTCATTGAAATAAATGACTTGCGTTTCACTTGGAAACTCCAATGTCATAACGCCGCTATTGTACTTCAATTCAGCCATGGACATGGCTGTTTTGATTTGACCTATGGGCAAGACACCACTAGTCAAAAAAGATGTCCAAGCCGATGAGACTTGACCTTCTGAATAATCCCCTCCCAATTCTTCAACAACCTCCTGCGCTTTTTCCTCCTGCTCTTTGGCTTTTTGAACCATTACAGATTGGATAGAGATTACATCTTTTGATTTGGCAATGGTCTCTCTTAAACCCAGAGCAGGCTTTATCCTTGGCAAATCAGGAGCTACGTCCACCTTTTGCGCCGATAAAGAAGTTGGAGTTCCATCCAATACATTTATTGGAGCCTGGACTATTGATTGAGATGGTGAAAAAGCAACTGCTTTGTTGGGCAACAGCGGTGCGCCGCGGAATGGGATTATCCTATTTTTTTTTTTCGCCTTCCTTCCTGTTGGATTGAATGCTACAAATTTTCATGATGGTTAACTCGACCAAAAGCCTTTGGTGTTTGCTGGCTCGATAGTGTATATCACAATCATTAACCAGATCCATGGCTTCAATTAAGAACCTTAGATCCATCAACGCCGCCTGCTCCACATATTTTTGTCCTACATTCTCTGATACTTCCAGGAGAGCGATAGTAGCTGGATCCTTAGATACCAATAATCTTCTGAGATGTCCCCCCCAACCTGACACAAAATGATGGGCATCAAAACCTTTGTTTATGATGGTATTAAACAACAATAAAGACGATGATATATCTTCTTTAAAAGCCAAATCTGTTAACTGAAAATAGTAGTCATAATCCAACACGTTGAGGTTCTCAATGACCAAATTATACGTTAGATTTCTACCACAAAAAGCCACAACCTGATCAAAAATGGACAAAGCATCACGCATTGCACCGTCTGCCTTTTCAGCAATCACGTGCAGGGCTTCTGGCTCGAAACTAATACCTTCCTTGCCTGCTATGTCAGCCAGATGCTCTGTCATATCCGCTACACGAATTCTGTTGAAGTCAAAAATTTGACAACGACTCAAAATAGTAGGAATAATCTTGTGCTTCTCTGTGGTTGCCAAAATAAATATGGCATGTGCTGGTGGCTCTTCCAAAGTCTTGAGAAAAGCATTGAATGCCCCGGAGCTCAACATGTGAACCTCGTCAATGATGTATATCTTGTACTTGCCTACTTGCGGAGGAATGCGAACGGTATCAACAATACCACGAATGTCTTCCACGCCATTATTTGAGGCGGCATCTAATTCGAAAACATTAAAACTCAAATCAGTTCCTTCCTCAATAAACCCATCATTGACAGCCTTGGCGAAAATTCTGGCGCAAGTTGTTTTACCAACACCTCTGGGACCACAGAAAAGATAAGCTTGAGCAATTTGTTGAGTAGCGATGGCATTTTGAAGTGTCCGTGTGATGGACTTCTGTCCAACTACAGTTTCCCACGTATCGGGCCTATATTTTCTTGCGGAAACGACAAATGCTTCTGACATCAGGCAAAGATGCAATTGAATTGGCAAAAACAAAAATTCTTCTATCCACAGTTTTTACACAAGTACAAACACCCTATTATTGTCAAATGAATAGTAAGAATAAATTGGGCTTGAAGGATGCCGTGATGATGGGAACTGGCTCCATGATTGGGTCGGGAATTTTCATTGTTAGTGCTGGCATGACTCAGCAATTGTACAGTGGCCAATGGTTGTTGCTAATGTGGCTCTTTACTGGATTCATCACCATTGCTGCAGCATTGAGTTATGGTGAATTGTCCGGTATGTTTCCTAAGGCTGGAGGACAATATGTTTATTTGAAAGAAGCCTATCATCCCATGATGGGATTTCTTTACGGTTGGAGTTTTTTCACAGTAATTCAAACCGGTACCATTGCTGCTGTGGCTGTGGCTTTCAGCAAATTCAGCGGATACTTCTTGCCCATCTTTGAAATGCGTCCGGAAAACATCCTGTGGCAATTGGGGGCTTTTTCTATTTATCCTGCTCAACTCTTGGGGATAGGGACGCTTGTATTACTTACTGCTTTCAACACGCGTGGCGTTGAAACAGGCAAATGGATTCAAAGCCTTTTTACAAGTACCAAATTGGTTGCCTTGTTTGGTCTTTTGATATTGGGATTCATTTTTGGATTTTCAGCCGATACCTGGAACAAGAATTGGGAAATGGGCTTGCAATGGCAGAGTTTCAGCAATGCGGGAGTATTAACGGGATTGGCTTTTAGTGGATTGATTGGCGCCATGGCCAGTGCATTGGTGGGTTCCATTTTTAGCAGCGATGCATGGAACAACATTACTTTCATTGCAGGCGATATGATTTCACCCGAAAAAAATATTGGTCGAGCTTTGTTACTAAGCACACTCATCGTGACTGTCATTTATGTTTTGATGAATGTCATGTACCTAGGAACTCTGCCGTTATCAGACATCGCGCTGGCGCCGCAAGAGCGCGTAGGTGTTGCTGCCGCTAACGAAATATTTGGTCATACTGGAACTTACATTATTGCAGCCTTGATTATGGTCTCCACATTTGGCTGCAACAACGGGTTAATTTTCAGCGGAGCTCGCGTATACCAGACCATGGCCAATGACGGACTTTTTTTCAAGCAGGCAGCCAAAGTAAATACCAACGGAGTGCCAGCTTGGGCCTTGTGGGCGCAATGCATCTGGGCTTCTGTTTTGTGTTTGAGCGGGAAATACGGAGACTTATTGAATTATGTTGTTTTCACCGTCATGTTGTTTTACATCTTGACCATTGCAGGGGTGATCATCTTGAGAGTTAAAAGACCAGAGATCGCAAGAACTTACAAAACACCCTTGTATCCATTTCTTCCCATCACTTACATCATTCTGGCTTCTTTGTTTTGTATCGGGTTATTGATTTATCAGCCTGATTATACCTGGCCAGGGCTAATCATCGTCATCATGGGAATTCCAGTTTACTATCTATTTCAGGGGAGAAATGCTGGAAAATAAAAAGGGTGCGTCAGCAGACACACCCTCTATATTCATGAAAGTCTGGTCGATTAATTCGCTCTGAAATCTGCTATTATTTGACGAACGTGCGCTCTGTGCGCTTTGGTCAAAGCATCACCTGATGCGCTTTTCATCATGTTGTCAATGTTGTTCAATGTTTGATTGATCATTCCTTGCGCAACATTATCATACGTGGATTTGGGTTCCAACGCCTTGATCAAACGTTCCGTATATTCAACTTGTAAGTTCTGACGAAACGTGTTCACATTCCCTGTTAAATCAGCTGAGAATATTGAAGCGGTAAGATCATTCAAATATACATCAATGGAATACTTGTTGCCATATAAAGCAACATCTGAGAAACGTTCCATTACATTGGGATGGAGCAAATGAGAAAGTGTACCGCGTTGAATTGAAAGTACTCTAGCATGGATATTGGGATCATCATTGTCAGAAAAGTGACCAAAACCGCGACGCTGTTTCAACAAATGTGCATACACTCCACTCCACTGATCAAAGGCGTTGGGAGCAAAAGCATATTTGGACAATGCGCTCATGGCCTCCTTTTGCTTTTCCAAACTCACTGGTGTTAATGGTTGTTCGGCTCCTGCTTGGCCCTTAAAAGCCCTATTGTAATGCACACCCGCCATTTGTCTGGTCATAATAGAAACTTGCGTGGCATATTCACCTGCTACTGTTCCAAAGGCTTGAACCAATTCTTGATAACTCTCATTGTCTTGAATCAATTTATCCTTGAGCTTTGGCATCAAGACATTCACCATGTCACAACGATCTGCAGCATAGGCTACCGGATCACTGCTCAAATCAAAAATATTCACATCTGGATCAATACCTCTTCCTGGACTGCGCATGTCATCGGCATCGTTTCCATAAGCCAATTGGTGCTCTGTGCTTCTATCGGTAATCTTTTTCAATCTGGCTTTTTCTGAAGTCTCATCCGTCAATGCTGGAGAGTATCCATATTCAATGACCCAAAAATCATAAGGCCCAATGTTCTCATCACAGTAAGCGGCTTGTTCTTTTTCATTCAATTGATAATTGAAAGCTGGGTACTCCATGATGCTATTGGCCAATCCTTCTTTCTTGATTTTCTCAACATTCTTGATGTCCTTGAAAGATTGCAAGGTACTAGCTCTCATGTTGTGGGTTAACCCCAACGTGTGACCCACTTCATGCAAAATCAAACGGTACATCAACTGTCTGGCCACCTCTTTTTTCATGGCATCACCCATACCAAAGGCATCCGCGATGGTACTTCCCAAAGCCATTTGATGATTGCTCATGCCATTGGCTGCGCACAAAAACGGATTGCGGTTATTGGGGCCAAATGGATTTTCAGAAAAGCCATCACCCTTAAAAAATTTCTCTGCATTGACGCGATTGATAATGGCCACCAATTCCAACATGATGTCGGCACCCAAAATCTCACCTGTTCTTGGATCGACAAATGAAGGACCATAACCTCCGAAGGGAGGAGCTGGAGTTGATGTCCAGCGCAGTACATTGTAACGGATATCACCTGCATCCCAAGTTGCGTCCTCCGGTTGTTCCAAACAAACAACTGCGTTTTTAAAACCTGCTTTTTCAAATGCAGCATTCCAACGCTCGCAGGCCTCTTTAATAATAGGCCTCCACTCCATCGGTGTGGTATTTTCAATCCAATAAGTAATAGGTTTAACCGGTTCTGAAATAGCCAAACTGGGGTCTTTCTTCTCCAGTCTCCATTTGTGAATCACATCGCGGTAATTGATGGTTTCATAGCTCGTCATATCGTCTACCTGAGTTGAGAAGTAACCAACACGGGGATCATCGGCTCTTGATTGAAATCCGGACGCTGGAAGACTAAGTAAGCTGTGCTGATACTTGATAGAAACATTGCGCGAATCAGCCAAAGATTCAGAATTGATTTTTGGACTACTGTTCTCATAAACATAATCCACTTTTATCTCTGTATTCTCTGGATAAGAATTGATCTGCGTGATGTGCGTCTTGGATGAAGAAAGATTTCCCAATACCGACGGCGAACCCGGATCAGATGGAAATTTCACCAATTGCATTTTTTCAGACAAAAACAAAGCATCACCATCAATCAAGTACTTGGATTTGTCTTTGCTGGTGGCTTCAATTTTTTCAGCGCACAACACTGGGTCGTTAATGTTGGCTTTATTGGCCTTGCTCAAGGGACTTTGCGGGTCGTAATAAAAATTGGTGTTTTGCTGAACGATGGCTAATTTATCAAACCACTTCTCGACCTTCACGACCTTGCTATCACCATAAGAACCTCTAAAGTAACCGGCCTCTGCTGGCGCATCTACGATATGACTGAAATAAATAAACTCTTGATTCACCTGACTTTGATTGATTTCAAGATATACCTTCCCAGTTGTTGTATCTCTATACAACGTGAAAAGGCCGTCTATCTTTCGGCATTTCTTTGTGATATCCGCATACTTATCCTCTTCCTTTTTTGCGGGAGCTTGTTCAGCTGGTTTCTTCTTGTCCTTACCTCTTTTCTTCTCTTCTTTTGCCTGAGAAAAAGCATCTACCGAGAAAAGTACAATTAAACTAAAAACACAATACTTCAATTTCATAACGACTAATTTCTATTTTTAAATATGTAATAAAAAACAACTCCAACAGGAATAACCAACAAACCAAAATATGCTGCCGGATCATCTGACAAGGCATTTTTACTGATGAACCAAATGACCACAGCCGAGAACACAAGCGCGAGAAAACTAAACATCAACAAACGCATGGAGCCCAAAATCTTTTGACGATAGACCAGCAAAACAAATCCAATGCAAGTTAACAATAAAAAGAACCATTCCGTAATCGTCACATAAGTGTACAATGACTCAAATTTCCCCCAATAGAAGACCAACACAATGGCCCAAATAGACTGCAATAAAATAGCATTCAATGGAACCCCAAACTTGGGATGTGCTTTGGCAAAAACACCCATAAAAACTCCCTCCTTGGCCATTTGTTGAATAATCCTCGGAGTTGCCAATATGTACAAGCCTGCACAGCCAAAAACCGAAAGAGCAATCAATAGAGACACTGCTATACCACTGCCCGCGACGACTTTCTCAGCGGCATCTGCGGCCAAGGTCTTGGTATTGGTAATCTCTGACAGCGTCAACACATGGGTGTATCCCAAGTTGCACAAAACATAAATCAATGTAACAACCAAAGTCCCAATAATCATGGCCAAAGGCACATCTCGCTTAGGATTCTGCGCGTCACCACTTACAAAGCTTGCATAATGCCATCCTGTATAGGACCACAATACTCCGACAAAAGCCTTGGCCCAGTCCCAATCTCCCGACTCCGTGGTTACAACAGGACCGCTATCCACAGGACTTGTCCCAAAGAACAACAACAATATAATCAATCCAAAGATTCCAATCATCTTCAAAATGGTAGCGATGTTAGCAAACCACTCAGAACTCTTCAGTGAAAAGGTATTGAACAAAGTTAAGATGACGATACTCACCGCAGCTACTAGGGGAATCATATCATCTGAATAACCCAAAAACTTTTGACCATAATCTGCGAAGACTACAATCAATGCCGCAATGGTTCCAGAACTTACTACAGTTAACAAACACCAGCCATAAAGGAAAGCCGGAAGTTTCCCCATGGTCGACTGAAGATAGGTATAAACACCACCGGCATGCGCAAACCGAGAACCCAATTCTGCAAACACCAAAGCGCCAATCATACTGACCACACCTCCTGCAATCCACAACAAGTTCATCGAAGCGATATCAGGAACCGCAGAAGCGATGCTCGTTGGTGTTTTAAATACGCCTGAACCGATGGTACTGCCAATGGCAATCATGATTAGGGCAAAAAGGGATAAACCTTTGTTTTTATTCTCCATAAGGATTGTTTTCGAGAATTGTAAAAGTAAAAAAACGAATTGTAGTTTTCTTGGTTATTTTTGTCTTCAATGAAAATTGTTGATCAAGTCAAGCACAAAGCTGGATTGCAAATGTTGCGCAAGCAACCTGATCCATCACGCATGAAACAAGCTTTTCATTTTGACAATGCATCCTCCATTGGTGTGCTTTATTTGGATGATGATGAACGGTATTTCAATAAAATTCGGGCCTTTTGCAAAGAACTGAAAGACAAACCCAACATCAAGTCCATCAAGGCATTGGGCTTTGTCAATACCAAAGAAAAAATGTTGCCCATTTGGCAATCTCAAAAATTAGAATTTGGCTACTTTACACAAGATGACTTGAATTGGCATCTGAGGCCTATCAATAGGGTTACTGCTTTTAGGAATGAAGATTTTGACATCCTCATTGATTTAACAGGTGGAAACAACGTACCATCATTGTACATTTTCAAAGAGAGCAAGGCAAAGATGAAAGTGAGTCTTCAATCCACCAAAGCCGAAAATTATGCGGACTTTATGTTAATCATGAAGACGTCGCCTAGTTTGGAAGAGCTTATTTTACAACTGAAAAATTACTTAGGAAATAGCGCATTAAAATGAATGAATTAAAAGGATTGGGAGTTGCCATGGTAACACCATTTAAAAAATCAGGTGAAGTTGATATCAATGGCTTAAAAAAACTTACGGATCACTTGGTTACTGGCAATGCCGATTACTTAGTGGTCATGGGCACTACAGGCGAATCAGTGACACTGAGCAAAGAAGACAAGAAACTGGTACTGGACACCGTCATGTCTACCAATAACGGTCGTAAACCCATTGTTTTGGGTGTTGGTGGGAATAACACCGCTGACATTGCATCGCAGATGGCTCGAATTGAGCCGCACGGGATAACGGCCTTCTTGAGCGTCACTCCCTATTACAACAAGCCTACGCAAAACGGATTGTTCGAGCATTACAAAACATTGTCAGAAAGCAGTAAACTTCCTATTATTCTCTATAATGTGCCCGGTAGAACAGGCGTAAACCTACTACCGGATACCGTTTCCAAAATCGCTTTTGATTGCCGCAACATCATTGGCATTAAAGAAGCCTCTGGCAATGTGGAGCAAGTGATGTCTGTTATTCAGCAAACGCCAAAAGAATTTTTGGTTATCAGTGGGGATGATGCATTGACGTTGCCATTAATTTCAGCCGGATGTGATGGGGTTATCTCCGTTGTGGGTAATGCCTTTCCCAAAGAGTTCTCTGAGATGGTCAAATTGGCATTAACAGGAGATTTTGAAAATGCTCGTTTGATTCACTACCGATTATTGGACATCATAAAATTGCTGTTTGTCGAAGGCAATCCGGCAGGTGTCAAAGAAGTCCTTTCTCAGTTGGATATCTGTGGTGAATACCTGAGATTGCCGCTGGTGCCCGTCAGTGATGAAACCAGTGAAAAGTTGAGACATGAAATGATTGATCAGGGATTCCTTTCTTAATGAAAGTTGATTTATCCAAATACAAAAACCCCCATTATCAACCCGGGCCGTTATGGAAACGAGCCACATGGCATGTCATCAATGCGCTTTTCATTCAATCTTCCCTACCCTTTAGCAATCTTAAAATTTCATTGCTCAAACTTTACGGAGCAAAAATCGGAATAGGATGCACCATTAAACCTGGAGTAAATATCAAACACCCGTGGATGCTTTCCATTGGTAACCACAGTTGGATAGGTGAAAACGTATGGATTGACAATATTGCTCCAGTTAAAATTGGAAGTCACTGCTGCCTATCCCAAGGGGTCACCATCATTGTGGGCAACCATCGGTATGACAAGGTCCATTTTGATTTGACTTTGCACCCAATAGAACTTGAAGATGGCGTTTGGATAGGTGCAAAATCCATACTACTTCCCGGTTCTCACCTTCAAGAGCAATGCGTTGTTACAGCTGGCTCTGTTATCAAAGGCAGGATTCCAAACAATGAAATTTGGGGAGGCAATCCGGCTGTTTTCTTAAAAAAGAGAATCTTGAATTGAACAATCTAATAACATTTCGGTTAATATTAGCATGAGAATTTTAATTGTATTAATCATCATCTTAATTGCATCGGCCATGGTGGCTTTTCGCAGCAGATGGCAAAAACCCAAACAAATGATCGCTAGCCAAGAAATGAGTTTCTATGACCTTTCCATCAACAGCATTGATGGTGAAAAAATCAACTTCAATGACTTCAAGGGCAAATACGTTCTTTGTGTCAATGTGGCCAGCAAATGTGGGTATACTCCGCAATATCAAGATCTTCAGAAATTAAGTGAGCAGTATAAAGATAAATTAATCATCGTAGGATTTCCTTGCAATCAATTTATGGGGCAAGAACCAGGTAGCCCTGAAGAAATTCAAACCTTTTGCTCCAAAAATTATGGTGTTACATTTCAAATTACTGAAAAAATTGATGTCAAAGGGAAAGACCAGCACCCTGTTTACCAGTGGTTGACCATGAAGCAAATCAATGGTGTGTCTGACGCCAGCATCAGTTGGAATTTCAATAAAATCTTGATTTCCCCTGAAGGAAAGTGGATGCAGCATTTTGGAAGCGCCGTAAAACCATTATCAGAGGAGCTGACCAAGTTCATGGAATAATTGGAAACAAAAGCAGTGAATCGTCGTATCTTAGACCATTGACCAAAGACCGATGCATTCAGTGATTTACATCAATGATAAATATCCAAAGTTTTTACACTTCGATTCTTCCAATTCTGGAATCGAATCTGTGCATTGGAAATCGATCAACATTGATGGCATTTCATTTACTGATTGGTTAAAAAGACAACAAGATTTCCTTTCTGGAATTAGTGATACGTTCAGCGGAAATTGCCGATTGGATGGAGAACCTTTTCTTTATTTCGTTCAACAAAAAGAGAATGACATAAAAGTTCTTTTCAAAGAAGACATTATTAGAAAGAACAATTTAGAGAATGCAGAGATAAGTTTTGCAATCAACGCATCTCAAGAAATTGTTATTTACAACAACGATGAACAGTCTCAATCCCGCGTAGAAGAAACTCAAAATTGGCTTGGAAAATCTCTATCGGAACTGTTTCAAACATTTGAAGATCATGATTTGGTTTTATCACAAATCATCGAAGACCATAAAAAAGGGGCTGTCAGAATCAAATCACCCGTTCGTTTCAGGTTTAGTGATGTAACGCTCACTACACTTCCTTTGAATCACTTTGGACAGCATTATCATTGGGTTTCTATTCAAAACATTTTACAAAGTGAGGAGTTGGTTGAGCGATTGTTTTTGATGGAAAAAAAATACAACCGCATCATTGAGAATTTTCAACTCGGATTGCTTGAGGTAGATCATGAGGGTGTCATTACGAAAGCCAACCCAAGTTTCTCCAAAATGAGCGGCTACTCATTGATTGAATTGCTGGGGAGGGATGCTGGAAGTCTCTTGCTCAATGACGAGAACAGAGAGATGATGACGGCCATCAACAACAAACGCAAATCAGGTCATTCTGATGCCTATGAGTTGTGTATCCGAAATAAAAAAGGAGATAAACGTTGGTGGTTAATCAGCGGGGCCCCCAATTTTGATCGTGAAGGAAATGAGATTGGGTCCATCGGGATTCATTGGGATATAACCAATCAGAAAGAGTTGGAAGCCCAACTCCTATCGGACAAGAATAGAGCTGAGGCCATTGCAGAATTCAAAACGCAATTTTTGGCCAATATGTCTCATGAGATCAGAACTCCTTTGAATGCCATTGTTGGTATGACGCGAGAGTTGAAACTGATTGCCAATTCACCTCAGCAAAAAGAATATATCAATGTTGCACAGGTAGCCAGTATAACACTTTTGAGTATTATCAATGACGTTTTGGATTATTCCAAACTAGAAGCAGGCAGATTAAGTTTGGAAAACAGACCTTTCTCCATCAATGAAGTCATCGAGAATGCAACCATTTTGGTTGCAGACAATATCAAAGATAAAAAGTTGGATTTTGAGTACATCAGGCCAAGTCATGATGTCCCCACTTTGATGGGAGATGGCATACGTATCCAACAATGCATCCTAAACTTATTGAGTAATGCTTCTAAATTCACCCAGGTTGGGAAAATTGAAGTAATCACATCCATTGTTAAAGAAGACAACAATATTGTATATACTGAGATTCAAGTAAACGACACGGGAGTGGGCATGGATCCTGCCTATTTAGAGCGGGTTTTCGAAAAATTCTCTCAAGCCGATGAAAGCATTTCCCGCAAGTTTGGTGGTTCAGGATTGGGACTAAGCATCACCAAGTCATTGATTGAAATGATGGGCGGGAAAATAGCCATCCAAAGTAAAAAACACTTCGGTACGCAAGTTACTCTTTCCATACCGTTCAGAAAATCTCATGAACAAATTCCATCGTCGGAAGAAAATATAACTTCAAAGGAATACGACATTTCTGGAATGCGCATATTGGTTGTCGAAGACAACGCCTTGAACAGAGCCGTGGCCAACGCCTTTTTGAATCGCCTTGGTGTTTTGGTGTCGGAGGCCCATGACGGAATACAGGCTTTGGAAGTAATCAGCAATGACAAGTATGATCTTGTTCTAATGGATATTCAAATGCCCACAATTGATGGAATTGAAGCGTGTAAAATCATGCGATCCAAAGGCATTGTCATACCCATCATTGCGCTGACAGCCAATGCGCAACAATCTGAGCGAATCAAATGTCAAAACGCGGGTATGGAAGATTACCTCATTAAGCCATTTGAAGAATTGGAAATTATTCAAACATTATCGAAATATTTTCGTAGAAAAGAAAAAAATAATCTAGTAATGAAAGCCGAATCAAATGCACTCCCTAGTTTTGGACTTGACCGAATCAAGGATTTGGTAGGTGAAGATCCAGAAATAGTGAATAGCATTGTTCAATTGTTTGTGCGAGAAGGAACCAGAATAGCCAACGAGGTCAGCAAGGCCATCGACGAGCAAAATATTAATATCATTCGTGCTAAGTTACATGAACTAAAACCCAACCTACACAATATGGGAATGGATGAGGCATTAACGGCTCTAGAAAACTTTAGATCATTTATTGTTGAAGATCAAATTGTTGGAGATGGATCTTATCACGGTCATCATATGGTAGCGCTCATTCGTCAAGGCATTGAAGAAATGAAAACACACTTAGAGAAAAGTTCTAAATAAGGCATGAGCGAGTTCAATAAATACCAGAGATATATTATAGCAGTAGATGATGATGCCATTATTTTAAATGTGCTTATCAATCATCTCAAGCGATTTCTTCCGGAGGATATCACCCTCATTGCCTTTGACAATGCTGCCAGTGCATTGGAAGCATGCAATGGCATTGTTGAAGCTGAATCAGAGTTGATACTCATCATTAGTGACTATTTAATGTATCCGATGAAAGGGAGTGATCTATTGATTCAAGTCAGTCAAATCATCCCGAAGTGTAAAAAAATCATGTTGACAGGACAGGCAGACGTAAAAGCTGTGGCTGATGTCATCAACAACACAGGACTATTCCATTTCATTGAGAAGCCTTGGTATCCGAAGGATTTGGAACTTACCATTCTGGAAGCCATTCACGCTTATGACAATGAACGTCGATTGGAAGCCCAAGAAAAAGAACTGCGAATACTCAACGAGGATTTGCAGAATTTGGTGAATGTGCGCACCGCTGAATTGGAACAAAAAAATCAGGAACTATTAGAGGGTCTTGAGTATGCCAAAATTATTCAAAATGCATTTGTTCCGTCATTGGACGTATTGGGACCTGAAATCAAATCAACTTATTTGTACGAATCGCCATTGAAAGTAATCAGCGGAGATTTTCACTGGGTTCATAAAACAGAAAACTACGGCTACATCATACAAGGAGATTGCACCGGCCATGGATTGGCAGGCGCACTTTTGAGTGTATTGGTAATTGATATCGCTAAATCTTATCTACTCAGCCAATCGGATGATATCAATATCGAAGCTGCCGCTCAAGAAATTATCATCGGATTAAAAAGCAAAGTTCATATTGACAAGGTTGAATTTTTAGAGAGTGTTGGCGTTGACTTTTGTATTTTAAAAATTGAATTTAAAACCCATGATGTTCAATATGCCAACTTCAACTCCAACATTGTGATTCTTGACCAAGACCAGACAGAAATCATTTCCAAAAGCAAAGGATTTTTCAGAATGATTGCTCATGAATCTGAGGTGGACACAGGCAGTTTCAATGCCCATAAAAAGAGAATAATGCTATTCTCGGATGGTCTACTGGATTTAATGGGTGGACCAAACAATAAAAGGTTAAAATGGATTGGACTGGAAAAGTGGATTCATGAACCTGACTTTTTTGCAAAAGGTCCCAGTTACCTGAGTGATAAAATAAGAGACTTTTTGGGAACACAAGAGCAAATAGATGACATTACATTGCTCTCCATTTACTGTGAATAATCATGTCCTCTGCTCATCAAATTCCGTATATCAAAAAATGGATTGCTGAAGGAGAGCACATTCAACAAGATTTCAAACTCCGCATCGACGAGGCTCGAAAAATCTCTAAAACAATATCTGCCTTTTCCAACACCATTGGAGGAAGAATACTCATTGGTGTTAAAGACAATGGTGCTATAGGCGGAATTAGACCAGAAGAAGAATTTCATATGATGCAATTTGCAGCACATCAATACTGTAAACCTGCCGTGCACCTCCAATTCCAAACTTGGAAAGTAGATGATCGTTTTGTTTTAGAAGTCAACGTCCCAGAAAACTTATCCAAACCAACTTTATGCGAAGATATTCCCAATGAGTGGAAGGCATATCTGAGAGAGCACGACAACAATACCCTAGCGCCTGCTGTTATTCATGAGTTATGGAAAATGGATGAGCAAGGGCGTCCCGAGAAATTTTATTATAGTCCCAAAGAGCAGCAACTGATTGCCGAATTAAAAAATGGAACCCGCTCGCTCAGCGCTTTATCAAAAACCATTGGCATGAAAAGACAAATCGCACAAAAAATTCTGGCCAAGCTCATCCGTTGGGAAATTGTTGATTGGGAAGTGAAAGCCGGGATAGCTTATTTTTCCTTAAGATGAAGAAGAAACTTGTTGTACTCAGTGGCGCTGGAATCAGCGCGGAAAGCGGCATACAAACCTTCAGAGATGGTGATGGCTTGTGGGAAAACCACCGAATTGAAGATGTAGCAACTCCAGAGGCTTGGGAAAAGAACCCATTGCTCGTCCTTGAATTTTACAACATTCGCCGAAAACAAGTGTTTCATGCGCAACCCAACGAAGCGCATTTGCTGCTCGCTGATTTAGAAAGTGTATTTGATGTTGATATCATCACTCAGAACATTGATGATCTCCATGAGCGTGCCGGATCTTCAAAAGTTTTACATCTTCACGGAGAAATATCTAAAAAAAGATGCTCTGTAAATGAAGACAATATTGCGCCAGCTGAAGAAAGTATGCTTCTAGAACCAACATCCGCGGGAGGACATTGGAGACCTCACATTGTTTGGTTTGGGGAAGATGTCCCTATGCTGGAGCGGGCCATTGAGATCACTGAAAAAGCTGATGTTTTTTTGGTGATTGGCACCAGTCTTTTGGTCTATCCTGCGGCAAGTCTTGTCCAATATACAACACGACAAAGCGAGAAATGGATTATCGATCCTAAAATCCCCCAGCATCTACCCAGCTATTTTAACACCATTGAAAAGCCAGCCACGTTAGGAATGCGAGATTATGTTCAGAAGTTGAATCACATTTAACTGCTTACAACCCTTCCTTTTTGGCTTGATTCCAAAAGACATCCAAACTTTCTAGGTTCATTTGATCCCAGTTCAAATTCTGCTCTTGCATTTTGCTCTCCATAAACTGAAAACGGCGAATGAATTTTTTGTTGGTTCTTTCCAAGGCTTCCTCTGGATTCAACCCTACAAATCGCGCATAATTAATGATTGAAAACAATACGTCACCCAACTCATCCATTTTATTTTGTTCATCTTGAGACTCACAAGCCTGATGAAACTCCTCCATTTCTTCTTTCACTTTTCCCCAAACCTGCTGAGGCTCATCCCAATCAAAACCTACACCACGCGCTTTTTCTTGAATGCGTTGCGCCTTCACCATAGCGGGCAAAGACTGGGGAACACCCGCCAACACTCCTTTACTGCCCTCTTTTAACTTCAATCTTTCCCAATTGGACTTTACCTCTTCTTCGTTTTCAACTTGAACATCACCATAGATATGTGGATGACGGTGTATGAGTTTTTCGCAAACATGGTTCAAAGCATCTGCCAAATCAAACCCTTTGGACTCCTCCGCAATTTTGGCATAAAAAACAAGATGTAAAAAAATGTCTCCTAGTTCTTTCTTGACTTCTTGTGCATCATTGTCAAGAATGGCATCTCCCAACTCATACACTTCTTCAATGGTCAGGTGACGCAAAGATTCCCAAGTTTGCTTCATGTCCCAGGGACAACCCGCACGCAAATCCTCCATGATTTCCATCAAACGCACAAACGCTTCAACTTTTCCGTCTTTATTTTTTATCTGTCCCATTTTCTTTTATTATCTTTTATCCAACCCACCTTATCCAACATGCGTTGCAGACGATTTTGAAAAACCAAATCCTGACTCAACAATGTATTCTCTTTTTTGGCTAAGTCCTTTAATTTTTTCCGATTGCTAACCCAACGAAACACCATCACCATTCTTACCCCCGCAGAGAGAAGAGGTAATGCCCAGCGAAAAAAATGCAATCCCTTCGAATCCAATCGTTCTTGAATCAAACGCTTAATCATTTTTGAAGAGAAATACGGCTTCAACACATGGGGTTGGTATTCCATTTCCATCGACTTGCACCAATCTTTCCATTTGAAATGATTGACAGTAGAAAAACCAACGTAAGGTATCCATGGAATGCGCAATGTATCTGCTACAATTGCTCCGTGCATGGCCTCTGTAACAACAAACTTCGATCGCATCATCTTTTCGAGCACTTGTTGGGGCTCTTCCATTGGGCTGATGAATTGCCAACCCAACTCCTTCGCCATTTTCTGATGGTCATAAAATTGCTCACTTCCAGCATGGGGCATAAACGAAATAACATCATGACTTCTGACCAAAGGCAATTGCATCGCAGCCAACAATATTGCGCCATCAGTGATGGCCAAATCGGCATCCAATCCCAAACGCTTCGCTGTCAATGGCCCGCGAACGCAAACAAATTCAAAAGATGATAAATCCTCAGGAACAGGTCCATAGGTTGATGCATCTCCATCTGCCAAACCAGAGCTAAACACAACTTTGCGCTGAGGAAAACGAGATACCAAGCCAATCAGTGAACCGATCCCAACAAACAATCCCTCACTATTCTCGTCAAATGCATTGGGAATGAAATGATCAAAAATCAACGGATTCAGTTGATCACCAAAGTTCTTTCCCTTGTGATAATAAAGCTTCATTCCTGCGAAATCATTTGATCCAAATCCACTTCACTGATGATGGGTATTCCCAATGACTTGGCCTTTTCCAATTTGGCAGGCCCCATGTCTCTTCCGGCAACAACAAAATGGGTTTTGGCGGAAATACTTCCACTCACCTTCCCTCCATGAGACTCAATCAATGCCTTGATTTCATCTCTTCCATATTTCTCAAATACCCCACTCACGACAAAAACTTTGGTTGCCAATAAATCCGACTGAAGATTCTCAACATGATTGGATGACATTTGAAGTCCTGATTCCTTCAGCTGAGTCATCCATATTCGGTGCTCCTCATTTTGGAAATATTGAATGATGCTATCGGCAATTTTCTCACCCACTTCATCCACTGACAACAAGGTTTCTTTGTTTGCTTCTATAATGGCATCTATGCTGCCCATTGCCCTTGCCAATTTCTTGGCAACTGTCTCTCCCACATGACGAATTCCTAGGCCAAACAACACCCTTTCAAAGGGCACGTCTTTGGATTGAACAAGTGATTTCTTGAGGTTCTCAATGGTCTTGGACTGCAATGAACGCTTGCGGAACTCCTGAGAATCTTCATCCCAAGTGGAATATTCAAATCCAACCAATTGGTCCAAATCCAGCTGATACAAATCCACGACGTTTTTAATTAACCCATCTTTGAAAAAAGCGGATAACGTTTCAACTCCCCAACCTTCCAAATTCATGGCCTTTCGGGAAACGAAATGTTCCAATTTCCCAATCATTTGAGGTTGACAACCGTCAGTATTGGGGCAGTAATGCTGGGCCTCTCCTTCCTCACGAACGAGCGGTGTTTGACATTCAGGACAACGATCGATATAGACATGCGGATCTTGACTTACACGCTTTTTTTCCAAATCAACGGCGACTACCTTTGGGATGATCTCCCCACCTTTTTCAATCCAGACGTAGTCACCTTCTCGGATATCCAATTTCTCAATTTGATCTGCATTGTGCAGAGAAGCACGTTTCACTGTTGTTCCCGCAAGAAAAACTGGAAGCAAATTGGCCACCGGAGTAATGGCGCCTGTGCGCCCGACTTGGTAAGTTATTCTCTCCAAGCGTGTTGAAACACGCTCTGCTTTGAATTTATATGCAATGGCCCAACGGGGACTTTTGGCTGTCATGCCCAACTCTTCCCACGCTTGTAAATTATTGACTTTTATGACAATTCCGTCAATATCAAAAGCCAAGTCATTGCGGTGAATATCCCAATGATGAATAAACGACATCACCTCTTCTGAAGTGGACACGCGCTGTATCATTTTCATTTCGGTCAAAGGCACTGGAAAACCCCAATTGCTGGCCATTAGCACTTGCTCATAATGGGTGTCGGCAATTTTCTCATCGCACAAAACGAAGTACATCATGGCCCGCAATGGTCGCTTGGCCACTTCTCTGCTGTCCAATTGTTTCAATGTACCGGATGCCGTATTTCGGGGATTGGCATACAACTCCATACCCTGAGCTGAACGCTCTTGGTTCATTCGCTCAAAATCTTCCTTTGGTAAAAAAATCTCCCCACGGATTTCAAAAGAATTTGGATAATTGCCCTGCAACTGCAGAGGAATATTTTTAATGGTCCTTACATTGGTAGTGACATCTTCACCCTGTGTCCCGTCTCCTCTGGTCAAAGCACGAACCAACATTCCATTTTCATAAAACAATGAAATGGCTATTCCGTCATATTTCAATTCCATAACGAGCTCAACATCTGACTTGCCCAAACCCTCTTTCACCCGTTGCAGCCAGTCACCAATTTCTTGTTCTGAATAGCTATTGGACAAAGACAACATTGGTCGAACATGTGCCACTTTCTCAAACTTCTGCGAAAGGTCAGAGCCTACGCGTTGTGTTGGAGAATTGGGCAAACGCAACTCAGGATGAAAAGCTTCCAAGGTCTCCAACTCCCTCATCCATTCGTCAAATTGCTGATCGGAGATGGTTGGTTGGTTTAGCACATAATACCGATGGTTGTGCTCATGCAACAATGCTGAGAGTTCATTGATTCTTTCCTGCGACATGTATCCTTGACTTGATGAAACAAAGGTAACCCTTTATGTGCTTTGTGCATCAAGCATCCCACTCTTGTTGTGCTTTTGAGAATTGCGTGAGGAAATGGTTTTTCCAACTCACATTGTTCTGCGGCAAACGCAAGAGCACCTCTTTAAAGTTCTGGCACTTGGATGTCAGGAAACTCCTCATTTTCTGTTGTTCATCTTCACCAATGGCGCAAAAGGCCTTGAGAATTTGCCAATCAAAAACGTCCAATTGCTCCACAATTTGCCAACGGTGGGTTGGGCCATTCATGACGTGCCAGCGTCCATCTTTCATGGGGTGAATAAAACATTGTCCTCCCATAAAAGCCAAGCAGCCTTTTTCGCGTTGGTATTGATTGGACTGCCATGCAACAAATTGAGCATGGGAGGTGTCTTGAAGGTAGTAAGGTACGTTTTGCATGGTGTTATTATTTTGAGCAAAACTCTCCTTCAATATTGTAACCAATTTACGACGTGAAAATTAATTTTAAGTTATATTCGCAGTGTATGAAAAACCGAGGCATTTCGATATTCGTTTATTCGATTCTTTTCACCACCATAGCTATGGTGTGCAACTCCAATAGCATGTTTGGTCAAGATGAACCCAACAGCGCATTTACACAGGACCCAACGACAGGTTGTATATCCATTAATGTGGATCCTGCACAATACACTCCGTCGGTTAATCCCGGAGGTCCGGGGTGCGCCAACAATCCCAGCTGGGCGGGAGTGCAACAACCAGACTTGTGGGTCTTAATCAATGTGCCCAGTACCGGTGTTTTATTTTTAAACCCTTCTGGTACCGTTGATGCAGGTATGGCTGCCTACACGTTCAATGCTGCAACCAATACCTACACTTTACTCGATTGCGATGACGATACAGGCCCTGGCCTGATGCCGCAGATCACCGTAACACAACCCGTAGGAACACCTATTTACGTTCAATTGTGGGCATATGGTGGAGGTAATATCACTTTCAATATGTGCAGCGCGGAATGTGCGAATCCACTAACTTACAGTCCAGATGCGGATGGGGATGGATATGGAGAAACTGGCGTAACAGCTACAACATGTAATCCCGAACCAGGTTGGGTTACCAATTCTACGGACTGCAACGACCAATGTGGAACTGTTTACACTGGAATGACCTGCGATGATGGCAACCCTGAAACGAGTGGGGACGTTATTTCTGGAACGAACTGTATGTGTCAAGGAACAATCATTACCACCAATGATTGTATTCCCGGAGGTGCTGAATCTTTTACATTCACCCCCGCAGCGGCGTTAGCGGCACCAGTCATAGGTACGAATGTCCAAATTTGTTATGAAATAGATTGGATGAGTATGAATGGATTATGGATGGATGGCATGCAATTCCAATTGGGACCGGGATGGACGGCAATTGCCCAAGATGTATTGCCCAACAATTGCGGAGGAGGTGGTGGAAATTGGGTATACAGTGCATCTATTAATCCATCGACAACTTGCGGTGGTGTCAGTGACTTATCAGGAACAAATAACACGGTAGGCTATTATTTTGACTACAACGGATCCGGCTCCCCAGGAACCAATTGGGGAGATGCAGGAAGTTGCACATTCACAGGGTGCATAACGGCAACAATCAACAGTGTCAATTCCAATGATTTGACCATCAATGTTTTGAGTGGTGGAGACAATGTCTTCGGCAGTTATGGCGGAGGTTGCGGAGAGTGTGTTCCCAGCGGTTACTCATTCCCTGCTGCAACTGTAGGTCCTGCCCCATGCGGCATCAACTTACCAATATGTGTGACACCATCCCTATGCGATGAAGACGATGGCTTAATCACCATTGACAATACCAATCAAAATTTTGTTTCTTTTTTCAATCCTCCCGCAACAGGCAATTTGATCATTCAAGTCAATGGAGCACAAGTTCAAAGCATTCCTGCTCCTTTCGTCGGTAGTCCTTTGGATATGGACTTCACCATGTATGCCAACGGAAGTGCAACCAACGCTGTTACTGCGTTCTTTGATGCACTGCCTACTTGTACAGCCACTTCTAATTTGGTCTCTCCTGCGGCGTGCGGATGTTTGGTTGAATTCCAAACCATCACCACCACTTGTCAGCCCATGCCTGTCGGTGGTACTGGGGACAACTATTACGATGTTGAGGTTGATTTAAATGTCAATGCACTTCCCATCGGATCAACCTTAACAATGGAGTATGAATGTGGCGGGTCACAACCTTGGGCAATTAATAATGCTCTTCTCATCCAAACCATCAACGATAATATTTGGTCCTTTGGTGTTTTTGCTCCGCTTAATACGCAAGGTGCATTGGCGTTGTCCAGTGATGCTCTTTGCGACATTACATTCACCATTGTAGATGCGGGTGGAAATGATCTCAGCTCCATATGTACCCTTCCTGCTCCCGAAACCATTACCATTCCTCAAATCGAGTTGGTAAATCCATTAATAAACAATTGCACCTCGACCGCACAAGGATCCGCCTTTGATGTTGCACTAACTGCAAACATTGAAGGCTTTGATGTGATGTCAGCCAATAATATCCTATCCTTTTTCAACAATGGAACTCCTGTTACAGTCTCTGTAAATGGAAATATTGCAGCCAATACTTTTGACCTATCTACTCTTCCTGCGGGAACTTCAACCATTGATTTGGACTATACCAACATCGTATATAACGATGCCAATGCACTATCCTTCTCCATTTCTAATGGCACTTGCAGCTTCAGTACCTTGGTCAACGAAACAGATCCTGCAACTCCGGCGGTGTTGACCAATGCCTTTAATTTTGTCGTTAACAACACTGCGGGAAATCCTTTCTTCCAAGATCCTTGCACCTGTCAAATTACCAACCTTCAAGTAACCAATGCAACCCCTGATTGCATTGGTTATGGAAATTTCTTTGAATTGGAAGTTAGTTTTGACTTTGATTACCCCCCAAACGGTTTAGATGCTCGAATCTATTACACATCCACTTTGGACACCGTTGCCAATCCTGTTTTCACCAAGAATACTTTGAATGAATACGACAATTTCTCCACCAATTTCACCACTGGCAACTTCCCTGCTCTTTCCTTTTTTGCTCAAATACCAGCACCGCCAGCAGGTGTTGACTTAACAGAGCCTTACACCAACAACTTGGTGGTGGACTTTGAATATCCAACAGGGGCGGGACTAACTTGCACCGCCGTTATTCCATTTACTTTGCCAGGAGCTTGCAATTGTGACATCGTTGACATGGGGACATATAGTCCTTCTGAATCACCGGCCGGCAATCCAACACAATTGGTGTTGTGTCCTAACGAAGCGATTGACTTCACCTCAAACAATAACTTTACGCCTCCTGCCATTGCATTTGAAGAAATAGCACCCAATGACTATCAACCCCTTCCTGAAGAACGTGCTTTGGGTTTAATTCTGGTGGATCCCGCAACAGGCCAACAAATCTTATGGGATTATCAAACCATAGATTTCTCTGGCGCCACCCCAACGATCAATGGACCTTTGAGTATAGAAAACACTTATGATGTCACCAATGACAATTATCCAATTCAAGATCAAATCATCAACCTGCTGAACTCTTCAAACGATCCCTTGGAGGAACCCCTGATCTTGAATGCCCGGGTTGTTACGATATACAACATCGGCAACTTGCTAGGAGCTGGAGGTGCTGTTCCAATGTTGATTCCTGGACCTGAGATTAACCCTGCTGATCCGAACATGCCCTACACCGGCAACGTTTTCGCCACTGGTATGGGTCCACTGGGAGGCCCCCTCATTTGCGGTGGGTATACCACTGATTGGGAATTGGTATTCACACCGCTGATCGAGGTAGAAAACATCACGCCTGATTGTCCATCCAGCAGTATCACTTTTGATGTGCACACCGGCAGCTATCCTTTTACTTGGTCTGCACCCTTATTAAATTCAGCGGCGGGTGCTATTGTTGCTATCAATGATGCCGATAATGCAAATCCAGCCAACATGACCTACTCCGGATTAACATCTGGTTATGTTTTAGACATCACGTTGGAAGATGCATATGGCTGCACCATCGATCAAACATTCAATCCATTTGTAGCACCTACAATCGGTCAAATTTCATGGAATGAAATCGGCGGAATACCCGCTATCCTGCCAACTTCTCCCAATCAACAGATTCGTTGCGGAACTGACCCCAACTTCCAATTGGTTGGACAATGGGAAGGTGCCAACACCAATGCTCAAGCTGGAGAATGGGAAATCATTTGGAACGGAAGTACCTTTACCAATCCGCTGACTCCGTATTTTAATCCTGGTCCAGGAAATGTTGGTCCTGCTGCTGCCATTGATTTCAATCAACTGTATGCTGATTTGCTCAGTGATGGTCTTTTGAATACCAATACTACATTATTCCCTGCCAATCAGCCGCTTTATTTCAGTGTGCGCTTTTATCCAACAGTCCCTGCACCCGGATGCTCTGAATGGTCTGACACCTACGAAATTGCATTCTTAGACAACTTCATTCCGCAAGCTGTTTTGGCTCCTGCTGGAACCAATGCGGTGAGCAAGTGTTTGAATGAAGCCGAATTTGATTTGTCCGCCATTGGAGGCTTGCCTTTGAATGGAATCTGGCACATTGGCCCTATTGATCCAATTACAGGAACCGGAGCACAAGACAATATCATTGAAAATGGATCTACTTTCGATTTGAGCAATGTAACTGCATCTGGAGCTTATGAGGCATACTATGATGTAGCAGGTGTCGCAGGAGTAGAATGCCCCGTAATTTCCAACGACTTCATCACTGTTACCATTCATGACACTACGGATGCCTTAGTCACTCCAGACATATTCGAAGATTGTATGCCGCAAGGTGACTTTATTTTAGTTAATGAAAGCGATTTAATCAACGGAACCACCGATTGCGAATGGTATTTGGATGATGTACTACAAACCGCGGGAGATTGCAACAGCATCAATCTTGCTTTAATGATGCCAAAAAAATATGATATCACATTGACCATTACCGACATCAATGGATGCATCGACACCACGCGTTATGAAGACATGCTTGAAGTTAATCCGCAACCAGAAGTTGCCTTCTTGTACAACCCGGAAAGCGTAACCATGGATAATCCAGAATTCCAATTCCTGGACAACTCCACCTCTCCTTTGGTCAGTTACGCTTGGAATTTTGCCAATTATGGAACATCATCAGAACCCTACACCACATTTAATTTTTCTGAAGTCACTGAACCCGGAAGTTACGATGTTGTGCTTGTAGGAACAGATGCCAATCAATGTTCAACAGAAGTGACAAGACAAGTGATGATTGAAGAGGGTTTTGTGGTTTTCATGCCTTCATCTTTCACTCCTGACAATGACAATTTGAATGAGGCACTCAGACCAGTCATTTCCGGAGCTGACCGCATTCGTTTCTACAAATTTGTCGTCTTTGATCGCTGGGGGAATACCGTTTTTGAAACCAATGACTATAAAGAATGGTGGATTGGAGACAATCAATCCAGTACGGGTTATTACGTCCCCAATGGCTCTTACCAATGGAGAATGGAGGTCATACTTGAGGGTCTAGAAGACAGAAAGATTTACAAAGGTGCGGTGACCATCATCCGATAAAGTAACTAACTTATTACCGTTGAAACTTCCCACCTCAAGCGTGGGAAGTTTTTTTTTATACCCGTATTTTTATATCATGCGCATTATTCTATTGTTTTTGATATTGTTCTCACACCATGGTCTAATTGCCCAGGCTTTTATTGGCACGCTCTCAGCCGCGGAGGCCAACAACGACGGCATTATTTGCTTTGGAGACAACTTCAGTTTCAACGTTCTTGGTGCCAATAATATGCCCTTGGATTTGGGAATTCCCGCAGTGAATTACAACCCTGGTGTGGGCATTGCCATTTTTGCCGCCCCTCCAAGCTATTCAAATAATGAAGTTGTTTCTGACCCAGCCTTCATGGGGATATTTCAATCCCAACCTAATAATGTTTTTCTTACTCCTTTCGTGTTTGATTTCAACACTTTGATTGGCGCTATACCTCCCCCTTTCAATAGTCTCAATACGCCCGTTACCTTGTATTTTCAAGCCATTACATTGTATGATGTTACAATCAATTTACCCTACGTTAACGTACCCGGAAATCCATTGGATGCAGCGCAATCCAATACGATTGCATTGACCATACAACCCGAAATTTTGGTTTCCACTGCTCAGGATTGCATTAACAATTGGATTGAAGTTACCATAAGTCAACCAGGTTTGGGAAATATTTCTTTTGATTTGAATAACTCCTTTCCAGCTAGCGCAAATTTCCCCACTTCATTGGTCAACCAAAGCACAGACAATATCACAAATGTCATTGGGAGCAACATTCCATTTGGAATGGAAATCGTCAACCCGGATGGGTGCGCTGTATCAATCAATGATACTTACATTGGCGCAATTTCAGCAAGTATAAATCCTGTAGGAACATTGTGTGAAGGAGATTCACCAATCACCTTGAATGCACAACCACCAGGAGGAACATGGAACGGAAATCCAAGCGTGTTGAACAATGGAACTTTTGACCCGTCTGGCATCAACATCAACGCCAATGCAACTTATCCAGTAACCTATACGCCGATTGTCCCGGTTGGCGGATGTGCAATCGCCGCCAACATCAATATCGCTGTTGTACCAGATGCCAACAGCCAATTCACTGCACCTACAGCGATGTGCATCAATGACGCACCTGTTTCTTTGCAAACGGTCATGTCCGGTGGTGTTTGGTCCGCACCCAATAATAGTGTCAATGCTCAAGGTATTTTCAACCCTTCGACTTCTGGCGCAGGTTTACAAACCATCATTTATTCGGTTAATGCAACTTGTCCCAGTTATACCACACATGACATCCTGGTTCATGACCTTCCGCTCATTCAATTTGATGCCAGTGTAACAGAAGGTTGTTTGCCATTATCTGTTGATTTCACCGGCACCACTGCAGGCAGCAACTTAGACTTCGTTTGGTCCGTCGATGGTTTACAGGCAGCAGCTGGAGCCAATAATTTCACGTATATCTTTGAAAATAGCTTTTGTCATTCCGTTGGTTTGTCTCTAACAGACAACAATGGCTGCTCCAATTCAATGGACTCCATCAATCTCGTCTGTCCATTTCCAGATCCTGTTGTTGACTTTGAATACAACCCTTCCAAACCATCACTGGCTGATTTTGAAGTAACGTTCAATGAAACCCTTGGGAATACTGCTGTCAACTTTTGGGAATTTGGGGATGGCCAATCTTCTTATGATTGGGCGCCCGCTCATTTCTACGATGTATTGATTCCTTCTGAGTTCGAGGTTTGCCTGACTGGATTTGATATTCTTGGATGCGAAACTACCGTTTGCAAGTTCTTACAGATTGAAAGTGGATTTGAAATTTACTGTCCCACTGCTTTTACACCCGGAAACGATGGCCTCAACGATGGTTTTAAACCTGTTATGGTAAGCAAAAGAGAAATCTACAAATACCGCATGCGCATTTTCAATAGAAATGGCGAAAAGATTTATGAAAGTAATGACTACAAGCAAGCTTGGTATGGCAACAATGACAAAGGAGATGTGTACGTCCCCGATGGGTCATATACCTGGGTTATCGATATTAATTTAGAGGGTTTATCGGAAAGGCAAACCTTCCAAGGGAGTGTTGTCATTGTAAGATAACACAACGGTTATTGGGCAGACTGACTCTCTAGTTTCTGAATGATTTCCTGATCAGACATTCCAGTCCACTGAAGACTTTGATTGGCTGTTTTGGCCCAAGGTGAATCAGGATAACGCTCAATGGTCGCTCTGTAATACTTCTCAGCTTGTTGTGGTTGTTTCAAAAATGCATCGTATTGATAACCGACCAGATAAGTGGCGTAATCCTTCTTGGATGCGTTGGGGTGTTCCACATAATTCATTAGGAACTGGACTGCTTGCTGATACTTTCCAATACTGGAGGACAATTGAGCTGCATCCAAAAGGTACACAGCCGACAATGAATCCTGTCTGTATTTATTAGAATATTCCGTCAAGCATTTCAAAAGCTCTTCACTTTTGGCCATGTCCATAGCCGAATTATTTTGATAAACCTCCTTGGACAATTGAGATATCTGATTACTTAATTTCATCTGTTCCTCCACTCTTCCTTGAGAAGACCCATTGCAAGAAAGCCAGATAATGGCCATACATGCAAGAACAAACAATAAACTCTTACAACGCATCATGAAATTTCATTCTATAATTCACGCTAACATTTCCTTTGGCGATGTTGTTCAATTTGCTTTTGAGCAATGTTCTCTTCATCGGGCTGACACGATCAGAGATGAGTATTCCTTCAAGGTGATCATATTCATGCTGAAC
>CANEVR010000032.1 GCA_947442505.1 Flavobacteriales bacterium
AGGTTTTTTTGGTTCGGTTCAAAAATTTAAAAAAGTCTTTGATTTTGCTGTATTTTTAATCCGTGAAAGATATCTCAGGACTTTTTGGTTTGCAATACCCTATTGTGCAGGGAGGGATGATTTGGTGCTCAGGTTGGGAGTTGGCCGCTGCGGTGAGCAATGCAGGTGGTTTGGGTACCATAGGTTCTGGTTCAATGTATCCAGATGTTTTAAGGGATCAAATCAGGAAATGTAAGGCTGCTACCGATAGACCTTTTGCTGTGAATTTGCCGCTGATTTATCCGCAAGTAGCGGATCACATTCAGATTATTTTGGAAGAAAAAGTGCCTGTGGTAATCACCTCAGCCGGTAATCCAAAATTGTATGCGGAGACATTTAAATCTGCGGGGTGCAAGCTGATTCATGTGGTGTCCAGTTCCAAATTTGCCATCAAAGCACAAGAGGCAGGTTGCGATGCAGTTGTTGCTGAAGGTTTTGAGGCTGGTGGTCACAATGGCCGTGAGGAGACAACAACACTTTGTTTGATTCCTCAGGTGGTTGATGCTGTTACGATACCCGTTATTGCGGCTGGTGGAATTGCCGATGGTCGTTCCATGTTGGCTGCTTTTGCCCTAGGCGCTCAAGGAGTGCAGATGGGTTCACGTTTTGTTGCATGCATAGAGTCGTCAGCCCATGAGGCTTTCAAACAGGCTGTTATAGCAGCCAAGGAAGGAGATACACATCTTACTCTGAAAGAAATTACGCCTGTTCGTTTGTTAAATAATCCATTTGCTGATCAAGTCAGATTGGCCTACCACAATGGTGCAACAAATGACGAGTTAAAAGCGTTACTGGGAAGGGGCAGGGCTAAAAAAGGAATGTTTGAGGGAGACATGATTGACGGAGAATTGGAAATCGGTCAGGTTTCTGCTCGACTGGATAATATATACTCTGCCAAACAGATTATAGACCAAACCATGGTGGAGTTTAAAACAGCCTTTCAAAAAATGTCGTTGTAAATGATGTCAATATTGACTAGAAATAGTGTTTTGGTTTTGTTCATGATGGGCATGTTGATTATGGGCCATAGCGCCCAAGCGCAATTGACTTCCCCCGATATTGACTGCTCTCAGGTAGATATTAACGGATCGAGCAATCTTATTTGGACGGCCCCTGCTGATCCCAACGGTGAGTTTGTCGCGTACCATATTTTTGCATCAGTATCTGCTGGGCCATTTGTCGAAATTGCACAGATTACCAACATTGCCACTGCCTCATTTTTGGACAATATCAATGATGCAGCGGCCAATGAAATCTGTTATTATATTGTTTTAGAATACAATGCAGGATTTGGAAATTTGTTGTCTGATCCCGGCCTGACGCATTGCAATACTTTTTTATCAGCAACACCATCCTCCGCTCCTTTGGGATACGCGGATATCGATTGGACAGGATCATCAAGCACGCCTTACAATCTTATCTGGGATGATGTTAATACATCTTGGAACAACTCCGCTTTGATTACCGACGGAAGTGGAGGTTACAGCGTAGAAGTCACTGCTTGTAACGCACTCATGTCATTTGTGGTCTCTACGCAAATGGGTACCTGTTTGAATGTTTCCAATGTGGCTGAGGGTGTTTTTAATGATCAAACCCCGCCGGCAGTGCCTTTGATTACCTCGGTAAGTGTGTCCAATGGCAATCCCATGATCAGTTGGGATCCAAGTGCATCAACGGATACAGAAGGTTATATTTTGTACCGGTGCAGTGGTGGTTCAGTGGCCATTGCAGAAACATTGTTTGTACCCACTACCTCTTATGTAGACATTAATATCAACAGCGCCACCCAATCGGGTTGCTACCTGTTGGCTGCATTTGATGGCTGCCCCAATGGCAATCCGCCTTCACCCAATACCAGTGTAACAGGAAGTACGTGCAATTGCGCGGTGTTGTTATCGCCCGTCAATCAATTGCCCTGCACAGATCAAATTCAATTGCAGTGGACAGCTTATCAAGGTTGGGAAAACGGTGTTGCGAGCTACACCATTTTTCATGCAGAAGCCAATGGTACTTTCTCTCAGTTGGGGGTTGTCAATGGAAATACCACACAATGGTCTGTTAACCTCAATGGTTTTACGGATTTAAACCACAGCTTTTATGTATTGGCCACCGCCAATGATGGTTACTTTGCTGTGAGCAATGTGCAAACCATCACACTCAATTATCCTGTTCCTCCGGCTTATAATTATCTTTCTGGAGTTTCAGTGGAATTGGACAATTCCATTACCGTGACTTTTCAAACTTCTACAACACCTACTGTTCATCGTTATGAATTGCAACGGTTCGATGATTTTTTACAAGCCTGGGATTTTATAGATGAAAAAACCAATGCAGTGACGCCTATTGTTTTTCAGGTCTATGAACTGAATCCTGAATTTTTTAGATACAAGTTTCGCGTCTTGGTTTTTAACCAATGCAATGATACCGTTTACATCAGCAATACATGTAAAAATGTTCTGCTTGAAGGATTGAAAATGGACAATAAGTATGAGGGTTTATTGCAGTGGAAACCTTATGAAACTTGGTCTGAAGGAATTAATAAATATGTCATTCACAGAAAGACGGGTGAGTTTGGATGGTATGAGTTTCTTGCAGATGTCCCCGTGAATCAATTGAGTTACAATGATTTTATCGATTCACTTTACCAATCTGATGGTTATGTAGCCTACCGTGTAGAGATGGTATCCAATCCCTCGTTGAATTTTGATACAACATTTTCAGTTTTTTCCAATGAGGTTGTATTGATTCATGAGCCCAAGTTTTTTATTCCCAATGCCATGGTTACTGGTGGTGTAAACGATGTTTTCAAGCCCGTCATTTCTTACGCTCCACTGGATTTTTATGAGATGTACGTGTATAGCAAATGGGGTGATGTTCTTTTTGAAAGCCACGACTACAGCAAAGGTTGGACAGGAATAACGGAGGATGGTGACAAAATTGCTCAGGGTGTTTATGTTTATTATATCCGTTACACCATGGGCGGTGGACAACCCATTGAATCTCGTGGTTTGGTTACATTATTGCACAAGGATTGATGACAAATTATAATTGGTGCATTGATGCGGGCAACTCTTCAATCAAGTGGGGTATTTTTAAAGACAACGAGCTGTTGGATGTTTTTCAATTTAGAGATAACCCTTCCCCACAGGAAGTGAAGGAAATTGAAGAAAAGTATCCCCCAAATAAAATCGGCGTTGGGTCAGTAAAGGGTCAAATGATTTGGCTCAATCTTCCCGATGTTTTTTTGTTGTCGGTTGGCTCAATCTCTCCTTTTGTTGTTGATTATGCTGAGCCGTCAGAAATGGGCGTGGATCGTCTGGCTGCTGCTATGGGAGCTCGTTCTAAGTTTCCTCATGATGCGGCTATTTTGGTAGTGGATTTGGGAACTTGCATCACTTACACAGCGGTCAATGATCGATGTATTTCTGGTTTGGCGATATCTCCAGGTCTACAAATGCGTTGGAATGCCATGAATCATTTTACTGCCCAATTACCATTGATGGACCATCAAAAAAGTATTTCTGAAAAGGGAACTCAAATGAATCTGTATGTGGGCGGAAGGGTAGGATGGCAAAAGGAATTGGAAGGGATGATTGACTTATTTTGTGAAGGTGACCGTGTAGATCGAGTCATCATTACCGGTAGCGATGTCGTACATTTGGAAAAGCATTTCAAAGAGCGTTTTGTGATTGTTGATCACTTGAATCTTTGGGGTTTAAATTATTGGTTGAATGAAGGCTAAATTATTTTTGATTGTTTTTTGGATGTTGTTGGGTGCAATGCCGCTTTTGGCCCAGTACACCATGAATGATCCATTTACGCGTTGGGGTATAGGAGAGCGGTCAATCCATGACAACGCTTTGAGCAAGGGGCTGGCAGGTGTTTCGCTTGTTCCAACAGATTTGAATGTTGTCTTATTGGACAATCCCGCATCTTACGCATGGTTAAAGGAAACTTCCTTTCAGTCCAGTATGATGATGCATGAGACCAAGTACAAAGGTGATGTTTCTTCGTCTCCGTACCGTGGTGGACAAGTGGGTGAAGTGGCTTTTGCTTTCAAGCGCAACGGATCTCCTTATGGATTTGCTGTTGGTTTGAATAATTATAGCCGTGTGGGTTACAATATGGGCAATGCTTTTTCTGTCAATGATTCTCTATCAGGTGATATTCTTCACAGCGGTGAAGGCGGAATTAATCAATTGATTTTTGGCGGTGCGCGCAGTTTTGCCTGGGGCATGGATAGCGCTCATTATTTGGGTCAGCAGTTGTCCATTGGCGTCAATGGTTATTTTATGTTTGGCGCCATGAGTTTCCACCGCAAGATGGATTTTAATTCTACTCAGATGTTTGACAGCCGCTTTGACCAATGGTTGGAAGTAAAGACAATACGTTATGACGTTTCAGTCATGCACCAAACATCGCTGATTGGCAATGTGAAAAAATCCACCAAGCAACATTTGCTTTTGCTCACCACCAGTTTGATTTATTCACCATCTTTTGACTTAAAAGCCAATGAAAGAATTTACGGTGTGAGCACAGTTCCATATGCAGGTGAGGATATTACTTTAGATACAGGATATGTTTTAGTCAGCGGAAAGGGAAGCCTAAGGGCACCCGAACAATGGAAAGTGGCTGGTATGTTGACTTGGTTAAGTAAGGCGGGTGGTAAGTATTCGTTTGGTGCGCAGTATTCAGATCAAGATTGGACCAATGCAGCCACCAGTTTTTCTTTGAATACAATAGGAAATTTTTCCAGTGCTGAACGCTATGCAGCATTCTTAGAAGTACAACCTTTTGCTGCCGAGCGTGCCAATAATTTTTGGTCGAGTATTCGCTACAGAGCAGGATATACGCAGGGAACAGAGAATTTGCAGTTGGAAGGCAAGTCGGTTGATTTAAAATCGTGGTCTGCAGGTTTAACCATTCCATTGCGCGCTTCCAAATCCAGTTCCGCATTGCATTTCTCATTTCAAAATATTAGTAAGAGTGCAGGAGATTTCTTGGCCACGCGTCAGAACGTAGTATCGATTGGTTTCCAGATGCAACCATTTGAGAAATGGTTCTTGGTTAGAAAATACGATTGATGAGGAGTCGTTTATTGTTCATAGGAGTGGTTTTCTTTAGTTGTATTTCATGTCAAAATGAAATAGCGGAGATAAAAGCAGTTACGGATGATTTTAATTATCCGGTTCAGTCCATTCTAGATGCTGATTATGTCTTTTCCGAGCGCGGCGAGCGAACTTCACGCCTAGAGTCCCCTTTGTTGGAAAGATTTGTCCAAGACACTAGTATTGTCATGGCCAGGAACGGTTTTAAGATGACCTTTTATGATAACGTTGAAGGAGACGCTGTGTTAACGGCCAAGACAGGTGAATTTTGGGAGAAGTCGGGCGTTTTTAAGGCCAACGGAAATGTAAAAATGATTAACAGTGACCAAGAGTATATGCTGTCAGAATCAGTCATTTTTTATAGGGACAGTGATTTGATAAAGACGGATGATTGGGTAACCATACAGACCAAAACAGGAATATTACATGGCAAGGGATTGATCAGTAATGCTGCATTTACAGAATATCAAATTTTGAAACCTACAGGCCAAATGAACATCAACAATAATATCGACTAATGGACAAGTTTACACGTCTCCTCATTCACTTTTGGTTGGCTGTTGCCATTGCCACCACCATCTATGCAGTTTTTAGAATTTACTTGAATGGTTTTGAAAAGGAAAGCAATAATTTGGTTATTCCTGTAATTGCATTTGTTTGGTATTACTTTCGAAAAAAAATGTATGAGCGCATGAAGCGCAATCAAGAACAAGGATAAATGGAGGCTGCTGCAGACAATTGGTTATTGTGGGTAATCATTAGCATACTGGTTTGTGCGTTTTCAAGCGGTATGGAAATGGCTTTTTTGTCCGCCAATCATTTAAAGGTTGAGTTGGATAAAAAACAGGGATTGTGGTCGGCCAATATTGTTTCTTATTTTATTCATCGTCCACAGTTGTTCCTATCGGCTATGTTGGTGGGGAACAACATAGGGTTGGTGGTATTTGGGATGACGTTGGGTGATCAAATTGTTTTGGGCATTGAAAACAATCTACACCAAGTGGCTCATTTTCTAGGTGAAGGTGGCCTGGTGTTGGTGCAAACGATATTGTCTACCATCATCATTTTGGTTTTTGGTGAGTTTTTACCCAAAATCATGGTTACGCATTCTCCCAATCGGTGGTTAAATATTTTGGCGGTACCGCTTATTTTGTGGTGTGTTGTGCTTTGGCCATTTGCGATGTTGGTGATGATGCTGGCTCATTTGATTTTGGGAAAAAAGGCCAACGCTGAGAATGAGAAACGCGTATTTGGTAGGGTGGATTTGGATCATTACTTGGAGAAGGTTACCGGTCAACAAGATCCCACCACAACGATGGATCATGAGATTGAGATTTTTCAAAATGCGCTTGATTTCTCCAAAGTCAAAGCTCGAGACTGCATGATTCCCAGAAATGAGATTGTAGCGGTGCCATTGACGTCGGGAATGGTTGAATTAAAGAACAAATTCATCGAGTCCCAACTGTCAAAGATTTTGGTCTTTAAAAACAACATTGATAACATCATCGGCTACGTTCATTCTTTTGATTTATTGAGCCAACCGACGCGCATACAGAATTTGATTCGTCCTGTGGCCATTATCCCTGAGGCCATGCCTGCGCAAGAGATGTTGAGCATGAACATTCTGGAGAAGAAACAGGTTTTTATTGTGGTCGATGAATTTGGTGGAACAGCAGGCATGGCAACTTTGGAGGACATTATTGAGGAGATTGTTGGAGAGATAGAGGATGAGCATGATGAGGTGGAGGTTGTGACCAATCCCCAAGCCGATGGAAGTTACATTTTTACAGGAAGAGATGAGATCAAAAACATCAATGATCAGTATGGATTGAAGTTGGAGGAGGATGAGGAAAAGTATGATACCATCAATGGAATGATCCTTCATTACCTGGAAAACTTTCCGTTAAAGGGACAAGAGATGGCGATCGGTGATTACATCTTCAAGGTACTTGAAATTAAGGGGCAGTTGGTTGGAAAGGTGAGGGTGACAGAGAATTAAAGCCAAGTGTTATTTCAAGATTTTTTTTACTCTGTCTAAATCTTTTTTGATGCATTCTTCTTGAAAGTTTTCAATCAAGGATGGATTGAATTTTTGATAATAATCAATGGCTCTTTCCATTTGATTGTTCATCGCATAAGCCCAACTGGCGTATAGTTGAAGGGTATTGCGGTGAATGCTGGCCCAGAATCCAATGTTCCCTTGGTAAAGAGTGTTGTATTCTTCCAATAGAACAACAGCATCATCATTGCGTTTGCTGTAACAGAGCGCTCTGGTAATTTCAATGATATAGAAAACGATTGATTCTCGGTAGAATTTGTTTCGCTGAAAAAAATGCAAGTCGGATTGGATGGTAGTGAATGTACTTTGAGACGGGTGATTGGCCAGGATTTGCAAAGCCCTCATTCGTGAAAAGGGTTTGATGTCGATGTTCGCGGGAGAAAGATTTGTTTCAGCGATGTATTGTTGGTGTTGTTTATTCCATTTTTTTGAATAGAGAAATGATCGGAATAGGATTACAGATTTGAGGAAAACTTGGTCTTGTTGGTTGGTAAAAAGATCCTTCGTTTGCTCCAATAGGTGGTCATAATTTTTCTCGGAAACATTGTAACTGACGCAGATTTCGGATAGGATTTTTCTGTGTTGAATTTTTGGAAGGATGTTTAACAGATTGTTTTCATCCAATTGTAGTAAATAACAACCTATGGTTTGAATCCAGAAGTATTGGGCATAACCAAGGGCGCTATTTTCATATTGAGGAGAGATGATATTATTCAAAGAGTGATTGACAAGAAATATTTTATCATTCTCATTTAAATTTGGAAATACCGCAGATAGCCAGTAATAGAGTTTTTCGCTTCTCCCAAAGTCTTGAATCATTTGAGCAGCGTGCTCTCGGGACCATTTTTGACGGAGCATTTGGATCATAGAGTGCCCCAGAAGATTTTCAGAGTTTTGGTTACCAACGTAGGTGAATTCATCCCAATGCGAATAGCCGCAAAATCTGCTGAGGATGTTCAGGGTTTCAATGGTTGGGGTATGGGTAGAAGGAATGAGTTTAAAGAATCTGCGCAGGGTATTGAAGCTGATGACATCTTTGGGGTTTTGTTTGGTGATGGCGTCGATGAGGTCGTGAACGTTTTTCTTTGTTTTGATGGGGGTACCGAAAGAATGCTGCACTTGGAATGATAGCGTGTCAATGTCTTCCTCTCCAATTTGTATAGCTCGCCTGGACATGGAGCTAAATTAGTTCATGAAAGTTTTGTGATGGCGATAATTTTAAGTTGGGCTTACGTGGGCCTTTTATAAGATGGATTACAGAATAGATTTATGGTATGAGAAATATGATTTTAATTTTTTTGGTTTTGATGGTGGGAATGGTGAAGGGGCAGAACAATCTGCCCGGCATTCCTTACCAGGCAGTAGTTCGAAATTTGGATGGCACACCGATGACCAATACGAGCATTGAAATTCGGTTCAGTATTCGGAATGGTGATGCCTTGAATGGCGCAGTTGTTTATCAAGAGAATCATGTTGTGACCACCAGTTCCCTGGGTTTGATGAGTGCCGTTATCGGAGAGGGAGAAGTGTTGAATGGCGATTTTTCTCTGATTGATTGGTCGGTTATGCCTAAATTTTTGCAAGTAGAATTCAAAGGTCCCAACAATGCTGATTATATAGAAATGGGTAACCAGCAGTTGATGAGTGTCCCTTATGCGATGTATAGTGCAAGGTCAGGAAGTTCAGATGTTGTTTCGGTAATCGATTCGGTGTCTATTGAAAATCAACATTTCATTTTTTATTTTTCAGATGGAAGTATCTCTGATGCTGGAGTGTTAGAATTGATTTCCGGCTGTATGAATCCCTCGAGTTGTAATTATAATGCACAAGCGGTGATTGACAATGGCACCTGTAAAAACGTTGGAGACCTTTGTGATGACGGTTTGATTTCAACTGCGTTGGATGTTTATGGAGATAATTGCGAGTGTTTGGGTTTAACAGACATTCCGGGTTGTACCAATTCAGTTGCTTGTAATTACAATGTATTGGCAACTACGAATGATGGAAGTTGTCATTTTATTGGATCGTCTTGTGACGATGGAATAGTATCAACCACCAATGATCACTTTAATGGACAATGTGAATGTATCGGCGTTAATCCCAATGAAGGCTCCGGAAATGGCGCGGTGTTGCTTCCTGGAAACATTACTTGTAAAGATGAAAATGTTTCGGTTACGGGTTGTGGAGGTCAAAACACTTTGACCTATTTCGACCAGGTATATGATTTGATTGAAATTGGTGGACAGTGTTGGTTTGCGGAGAATCTAGCAACAACAAAGTTCAATGATGGGGCAAGCTTGGCTGTTGCCACTAGCCATGGAGAATGGTTTAATGATAGTTTACCAAAGTATTCGAATATAGCTGATGTAAGCTATAATGATGTTTTTGGTATGTTGTACAACGGGATGGTGGTCATCAATGAAAAAAATGTTTGTCCTGTCGGTTGGCACATTCCTTCAGATTGTGATTGGATGTACCTCGAGCAAAACATGGGACTCTCAAGTATTCAGCAACAGCAAAATGGGGGAAGAGGCATTAATGCAGGTGAATTCCTAAGAAGTCAGTTATTGTGGGAGATTCCCATGACGGAGTATACGAATAGCTCCGGGTTTAACGGGCTACCAGGAGGGGCATATACTATTCATGGTCATTGGTATATCTGGGGACAGGCCTATTGGTGGACGAATTCGACATTTGGATCAAATGCTTTATGGTTCAGAAGAATAGCAGGTTCAGATATTTATCGTGGGGCTGCAGGTTCTTTAATGAACGGTATGAATATCCGTTGTCTCAAAGACTAGGTCTTCATTGAATAAATTCTCCCTTTCACTATCTTCGAATCATGAAATCGATTTTGGTGACTGGGTATTCTGGTCAGTTGGGGTTTGCTTTTGCTGAGTTGCTCAAACGCAGCCATTGGGATGGAATCATCGCCACCCCGTCGCGCAGCGAACTCGACTGGAGCAATCCTGAAAGTATCCAAAACTATTTCGCCCAAAATACTTTTGATATCATCTTCCACGCCGCGGCATATACCAATGTGGAGCTTGCTGAGGAGCAAGAGGATCAAGCCACCTTTATCAATGCTACGAGCCTCATTAACTTGGCTCAATGCATCGATGCTTCAAAAACTTGGCTCATCTATTTTTCTACCGACTATGTTTTTGATGGCTCAAAAAAAGAACCTTACAATGAGCACGATACTCCCGCTCCGCTAAACGCCTATGGTCGTTCCAAACTGGCTGGTGAAGGTGTTGTTCAGCGACTTTTTCCTCAGCATTCCATCTTTCGGGTATCATGGTTGTATGGGAACCGAGGAAAAAACTTCTTTTTAACCATGTTGTCATTGGGAGCAACAAAAGATCATTTGAATGTGGTCAATGACCAACTCGGTAGCCCCACATTTGTTGACGATCTAGCCCAAGACATCTACCAAGCTTTGTTATTGCACTTGAGTGGTCAATGTAATATGCATGGACTCATGCATTACAGCCCCGAGGGCATCGGCTCATGGTATGATTTTGCACAGCAAATATTCGAACTTGCTGAGATTCCTATTAACTTGTCTCCCGTTAGCAGTGATGCTTTTCCTCAAAAGGCCAAACGACCTTCCTACTCCAAATTGGACAATACTTTGTTCCAATCCAAAACCGGAATCGTTCCCGCCTCTTGGATGAAGCAACTGGAACATTGTTGGGACCAAAAGAAAGATGCACAATGAATGCAATGCAGAGAGCAGCCACGTGGCTGGTGAACGCGGTAGATGAAACTACCCAAAATGAAGTGAGAGCTTTGATGGCGGATAATGGAACAGCCTTGCAAGAAGCTTTTTATCAAGATTTAGAATTCGGTACAGGTGGCCTGCGCGGGGTAATGGGCATTGGTGCGATGCGCATCAACCGCTACACGATAGGCGCAGCCACTCAAGGTTTGGCCAATTATATTCGCCGTGAGGTTCAAGGTCGAGCCAAAGTGGCCATCGCTTATGACAGTAGAAATCAATCCGACACCTTGGCCAGAACAGCAGCTGATGTCCTTACGGGAAACGGTATTGAAGTGTACTTGTTTGACGCTTTGCGACCCACTCCAGTCCTGTCTTTCGCAGTAAGAAATCTGGGATGCCAAGCGGGTATCGTGGTCACCGCATCACACAATCCCTCTGAATACAATGGTTACAAAGTGTATTGGCAAGATGGGGCACAAGTAGTTCCACCGCAGGACAAGGGGATCATTGATTGTGTGCGTCAAGTGGCTTCTTTCAATGATGTTGTATTTAATGGCAACGATAATTTGCTGCATATTTTGGATGCTTCTTGGGATGAAAATTATTTGAATGCCATGTTGCCTCTGGTTCAAAATACTGAAGCCATTGATAAGGTTGCTGATACTCCAATTGTGTTTACTTCTATTCACGGCACTGGAATTACTATGGTTCCGCCACTTTTGAAGCTAATGGGTTTTAGGAATGTTCATGTGGTGGAAGAACAAGCCAAACCTGATGGCAACTTTCCTACGGTCAAGTCTCCCAATCCTGAGGAAAGGGATGCCCTTTCTATGGCCATTGCGTTGGCAGAACAAACCAATGCTGCATGGGTACTGGGCACAGATCCTGATGCGGATCGTGTAGGATTGTGTGTCAGGGACCATACAGGACAAATGGCTTTGCTCAATGGCAATCAAACCGGCGCTATTTTGGCCTATCATCAATTGAAACAAAAAGGAAAAATTCATCCTTCAGGTCTTCCTTATTTCACCGCACGCACCATTGTCACTTCGGCATTGATAGAAGATATCGCGACCTCCTTTGGCGTTCCTTGTTACTCAACACTCACTGGATTCAAATACATCGCAGCGGTGATTCGCGAGCGTGAGGGAAAAGAGAAATTTTTAGTCGGCGGAGAGGAAAGTTACGGTTATCTGATTGGTGATGATGTTCGTGACAAGGATGCGGTAATTTCCGCAGCGGCCTTGAGCGAGGCTGGAGCGCATGCTTTGGCCAATGGCAGCAGTCTATGGGATTTGCTCATGAAAATTTACGCGCAGTATGGTTTGTATCATGAAGAATTGGTATCCATCACACTCAAAGGGTTGGATGGTGTTCAGAAGATAAAAGCAATGATGAGCAATTTCAGAGCCAATGCCCCTCAATCATTGGGCGGAAAGGCTGTGGTGGAGTTGCGCGATTATCAATTGCAGAAAGCCACGTTGTCCGATGGTACAACCTATGTGCTGGAGCAGCCCCAATCAGATGTGTTGCAATTTATCTTAGAGGATGGATCAACCATCTCTGCTCGACCCAGCGGAACAGAGCCCAAGATTAAATTTTATTTCAGCATGAAAGATGCCTTCAAGGGACAGGACGAATATTACCAACAGGTGGAGGAGATGAAACAACGCATGAAGCATATCGAACAAGAACTGATAGGTAACAACTAAGACTTATATTTGAACATGAAACGAATTACAGGGGCTTTATTGTTGTTGTGCTCTTTGACAACATGGGCACAGGAACAACCCAAGCAAGGAATTCTCAGAGGGAATTTTCAATTCATCGCACAACAATACAGTGCAGATAGTTTAATCAATGCAACCGTTCCTCCGTCAAAAGCGGCCCTGAATGGATTTGGTAATTTCACATATACTTATGGCAATGTCACAGCGGGATGGAGATTGGAGACCTATCAAAATGCTTTACAAGGGTATAGTGCACAGAACCGTTACAAGGGAACAGGTATCGGGAATCGTTATTTGACTTATGCTGATACTACGTTTGAAATTACCATTGGAAACTTTTATGAGCAATTTGGAAATGGTTTGACGCTTAGAACTTATTGGGAGCCCAATTTGGGAATAGACAACGCCATGGACGGAGCCAAAGTGGTTTTTAGACCTGCAAAGGGAATTGCGTTGAAAGGTGTTTTTGGTCGCCAGCGTTTGGATTTTGACAATCAAATCATCCATGCGGATGGAATTATCAGAGGCGTAGATGGAGAAATTGTTATTAATGATTTGAATAAAAAATGGATGTCAGCAAAAACCAGGGTGACCATTGGCGGAAACTTTGTCAGCCGCTACCAAGAAGGAGGAAGCCGTTTCGTAGACAGTTTGGTATTTACCATTCCTGACAATGTTGCCATGTATTCAGGTAGAATTTTATTACAACGCGGTGGATGGATGATTTCAGGTGAGTATGCACGAAAAATCAACGATCCCAGCGCGGACAATGGATACATTTACAAGGAGGGTCAAGGTATTTTCTTGAACTCTTCCTACAGCAAGAAAGGAATGGGTTTTAATATTATGGCCAAGAGCATTGACAATTTGAGTTTCCGAGGAGATCGCAATTTGAAATTGTTTGATGTGCCGTTGAATTACACACCAGCCATCACCAAACAGCACACGTACAATTTGGCTTCTACCTTGTATCCTTATGCAACACCGTTGACAGGTGAGGCCAGCTTTATGTTAGAAGCTTTTTACACCATTCCAAAAGGATCCAAATTGGGAGGCAAGTATGGGACACAAATTACCGCAAGTTATGCAGCAGCGAATAGTTTGGATACCACTGGTCTCAATGGGTTACAAGCCTATACGGAATCCTACAACGTCAATTCTTTGGGATTTGGAAAGACCAAATACGTTCGTGATTTTAATATTGAGTTCAAGCGCAAGTTGACCAAAGAGTTTCAAGCCACGTATACTTTCTATTACATGGAGTTCAATACCAAAGTTACTCCTGTAACAAGTGATTTTAAGGGTTTGCTGTTCGCAAATATTCAAGTGCTGGAGTTGGGGTATAAAATTTCTAAGAAAGACAATATCCGCATTGAACTGCAGGAAATGCATACCAAACAAGACAAGGGCAATTGGGAGACAATAGTTGTTGAGTATACCAGAAGTCCCCATTGGACTTTGGGTGTTGTCAATCAATACAACAGCGGAAATCCTGTGGAGGCTAAGAAAATCAACTACTTGTTTGGAACGGTCGGTTATATCAATGGACCACATCGCGTTACTTTGGGTTGTGGAAAAAGACGTGAAGGTGTATTCTGTATTGGAGGAGTTTGTCGCGCTGTGCCTGCCACCAATGGTTTTGAAATTAGTATTACCAGTAGTTTTTAATCATGAAAAAGATTCTCGGTTTTTTTGTTTTGAGTGCATTGATTTGGTCTTCTTGTGATAAGATTGAATCTCCAGTAAATGCGGTGAAATACCGTTACAAAGATGAAGTGTATGGTCCAGCACCTACGTTTGTCTTTGCAGACAATATCCAGAAGAATGTTCTATTGGAAGAATTCACGGGACACAAGTGCGGCTTTTGTCCTGCTGCGACCTCTTTGGTGAATCAATTGGATTCTGTTTTAGGAGATCGTTTGGTTACGGTGGCCGTTCACGCTGGAACTTTGGCAGAGCCCAAAGCCGCCCCGTATGAAGCGGACTACAATACGGTTCCGGGCAATTTGTATTGGGCGCAGTTGCAAGGTGGATTCAATCCTTGTGGTCGCATTGATCGCAATGGAAGCTTGAGCACCTTTCATTATTTGGATCCAGGAAATCCAGGTGCATGGCAAGGGTTGATTCAAGATGCGAAGAATGAAACGCCAACAGCTGCCGTTCAAATTGAGGCTGAATTTGTATCAGAGGACAACGTAATCAATATCCACACAGCTTCTCAATTCAATGAAGACATGGCAGGCAATTACGCATTGACGGTTTTGTTGATAGAATCGCACATCATTAGCGCACAATTGGATTACAACGCCAGTCCCTCAGATATTTTGGATTATGAGCATAAGCATCTTTTGAGAGATGCGGTTACTCAGAACATGGGAAATGATTTGGTTTCCAATCCATCCGCTGGTTCAATGATCACAAAGAGCTATACCTATCCCCTCAGGTCGGGTTGGCAAGGCAATCACATGACAGTTGTTGCCTTTATTACCAATAAATCAACACAAGAGGTTGTCAATGCCACAGAATTTGAATTACCGTAAAATATTCTTCTTTGTTCTTCTGTTCAATTTACCGCTGGTAATTTTTGCACAGAATGAATCGACAAAGCGCTTCAATCTTGGATATTGTTTGGGCCCTGTTTCCTCGCAAATGAGCGGAGATGGTTTGAGTGGTTTTGATAAATTTGGGGGGACAGCGGGGTTGTCTTTAAGAGCAAATATTTCTGAACGAAGTGATTTGCTTTTGGGCATGGGTTTTATTTCTAAGGGTAGCAGAGCGCCATTGGACACCCTCACTCGAAATGTTTTTGCCTATCGACTGAACTATATACAGATACCAATTACTTGGCAAATTCATTGGAGTGAGCGCATCAATGTTCACTTGAGTCCCTATGCAGCTTATCTCATGCATCAATCGGTGATGGCAAATAAATACACTTATTCTGTGTCTGAGTATGGTGGACAGCCTGCCTTTAATGACTGGGATTTTGGAATCAATGCTGGAATCGGTTTTGTACTTTCGGACAAATCCTCTTTGGTTTTTGAATATGGCCAAAGCATTGTTCCAATTCGGCCCAACCCCGCTCAAGCCAATCAATTCAGCTATTACGAACGCGGAAACTACAATAGCACCGTGGCTTTGATGCTATTGCATTATTTCTGATCGGTCCAATCTTTGGGCCAAGTGATCTGTTGTTTGGCGCTTTGCTCAAAAGTGGACCAAGCTCCATTCCAAATGACATTGTTTTCAGCGATCCACGTATCAATTTCCTTTCTCAAGTTTTTAATCGCGTTGGCCGCATTCTCACCGGGTTGAACCGATTCAGTGCTGAGCAATGAATAAGGTGTCCACCAATGTCCGCTAATGACTCTACTGTCGTCTTGAATTCCTTTTAATCCTTCTTTTAAGAACACTTTCAACATTTGGTTTTCCCATGATTTGTCCAATGAGTCTTTCAATGTTTTCATTGATTTAATGGTGCTGTCAGGGTGGTATTTCATCGCATCTAATGTCCATTGGGTCATTGTCTTGGCTTCATTGATTTTATCCAATTCATCCCGGAGTTTAATCATTTCAGATTTCCATTGATCGTAAATATTTTTCTGGGTATTGTAATATTCTGGATTAAATGTCAATCGTGGATCATAGTTGATACTCCAAAGGATACTGTCTTTTTCTTTGCCCCATTGCACGATGGCCCAATATTCGCCTGGTTCAATCTTGAATCCACCTCCTGGAATTTCTTTTGACTTTTCTCTTTTGTTTCTGCTAGGGTACTCAAAACCATTGCTGTCAAAATTCCAGTCTATCGTGGTTAAAAATGAGTCAGGCTCTTGCTCCCACGTTCTGATTGTATCCATTCCATTAGCATAATCGCGGCGAATGGTGATTTTTAATTTTTGATCTTTCTTCTTTTCATTTTGTTTTATATGACAATACAATTTGGCTGCTGAATATTTGTTGTCTCCGCTGAAATACATATCTGCAGGAAAGCGTTGACCGTTGTGGCGCTTGTATTGGGCTTGATAAATGGGGTTAACAGTGTTGTAAACACTCAATGAGTCAGAGATCTTGTTCCCGTTGTGTATCCAATCTCTGAGCGGACTCAAGTCATCAAGGATATACAGTGCACGACCAAATGTGCCGATGATGAGATCGCCGTGATCAGGATGAATTTTAAGATCTTGGGTAGGAACCGATGGATAACCATGTTTCCATTTTTCCCAAACTTTTCCTCTATTCAAAGAAACATACAAACCGTGCTCGGTTCCGCAGAATACCAATTCCGGTTGAATGGGATCTTGGGCCACACTCAAACAATGTCCAGTCATGTTGGCTTTTTCTACAACATTCTCCCATTTTTTTCCTCCATCCAAAGAGTGAAACAAGTAAGGTTTCCAATCGTTTTGACGATAGTGATTGGCGATAACCCAAACCTCTTTTGGATTGGTTGCTGACAATACAATTTGTGGTATCCAAGCATTTTTTGGCAATCCTTTGATGTTGTTGGTGATGTTGCTCCAGGTTTTTCCATGGTCTGATGTCATAGAAACCTGCCCATCGTCCGTACCAACCCAAATTTCTCCGGCATTGAAAACACTGGGCTCAATGGTTAGTATGGTGCAATGATTTTCGGCTGATGTCGCATCGGTTGTTAATCCTCCGCTTTTGTGTGCTTGCTGCTTGGTGGAATCGTTGGTGGTTAAATCTGGAGAGATGATGTCCCAAGTCTGACCGTTGTTTGTACTATAGTGCAAATATTGTGACCCGAGGTAGATGCCTTTCTCTACAAAAGGATCACTGCTTATTCCTGTATTCCAATGGAAACGCAATGGTTTTCCTTCTGGATGCACTGGCTGGACAAATTGCTCTTCTCCTGTAGTTGCATTCACCCTTCCCATGTTTCCTCCTTGTGAAAGCACATAGACATAGTTTTCATCAGAGGGATCTGGAATCGCATCAAAGCCATCGCCAAAATACAGTTCTTGCCAATCGCTGTCCAAGATACCATTGGAATGCCAAACGTAGCCGGGACCTTTCCAAGTTCCGTTGTCTTGTAAACCACCATAAACATTGTATGGTGTTTGGTGATCATAGTGGACATGGTAAAATTGACCCAAAGGAAGGTTAGGAATAAAATCCCAATTCTTTCCTCCATCGCGGCTAACGTTTAATCCGCCATCATTGCCTTCCCACATTTCAAGGGTGTTGTTTGGATTCCACCAAAATGCGTGATGGTCGGGATGCACACCCCAATAAGGCAGCATGGTATTCCATGTTTTACCCCCATCAATGCTTTCGGATACGATGCTGTGCAGGTAAATGAGATGATCTGGATTTTTTGGATCAACATAAAATTCAGAATAATAAAACGGACGATCATCCACACCCTTCTCTGTGACCAAGCTCCAATGGTTTCCACCGTCTTGACTTTTGTAAAGGCCTGTCTTCTCGCTCTCAATCATGGCATAAACGATTCGGGGATCTGAAGGGGCGATTGCCAATCCAATGCGGCCCAATGTGCCTTTGGGTAACCCTTCTTTGTCTGTTAGTTTTTTCCAATCCTGACCGCCGTTGACCGTTATGTAAAGTCCTGAACCTTTTCCTCCTGAATTGAAATGCCAAGGTTGTCTTTGGTATTGCCACATGGCTGCCAATAGCTTTTGATCATTTCTTGGATCCATCACCAAATCGGCACATCCCGTGGAGTCATTGACATAAAGAATTTTTTTCCAAGATTTATTTTGGTTGTTGTAATAAAAAACACCGCGATCTACATTCGGTCCCCATGCTGATCCCATGGCTCCTGCGTATACATTGTCCTGCTGATCAATACAAATGCGGTGAATGGATTTCGTCTCTTCCAATCCCATGCAAGTCCATGTTTGCCCGCGATCCAGTGATCGATATATGCCTCGTCCGCTGGTTTGTGAATTTCTGGGATTGCCTTCACCAGTGCCTACCCAAATTACATCTGGATGCTTAGGAGATATTTTTATCGAACCAATGCCCAGTACAGCTTGTTGATCAAAAATGGGTTCCCATGTTGCACCGCCGCTTTCACTTTTCCAAACCCCACCGGATGCAGCGCCGATGTACATCGTATTGGCTGTCAGGTCCATATCAATGGCTGTGACCCGACCGCTGGTGGTGGCAGGACCAATGGAACGCATGCGCATTCCTTTGAACATTTCCAATTGACCCAACGAGCTGACGGAGATCAGCGAAAGAATTCCAATGAAAAATTTTCTCATGTGTTAAAAATACGCATATCTTGCCCGTACAATCAAAAAATGAAAGTCAGCATCATCACCGTATCGTTCAACAGTGGAAAGACCATTGAGGCCACTATCCGCAGCGTATTGGCGCAGGATGATGCAGACATAGAATACATCATCATTGATGGAGGATCTAGAGACAATACGATGGATATTGTCTCAAAGTATCAGCATAGAATTGCGCATGTAGTCTCGGAACCTGATCAAGGGATTTACGATGCCATGAATAAAGGAGTGCGTTTGGCCAATGGCGAGTTGGTGGGAATTTTGAACAGTGATGACACCTACGCCTATCCCACAGTAATCGCTGATGTCGTAAAGACCCTAGGTGATTCAGATGCTGTTTACGCAGACCTACAATATGTCGATGCCGATACGGGTAAGGTTGTGCGTCATTGGAAATCAGGAAAGTACAAGAGTGGTGATTTTTTGAAAGGCTGGATGCCCCCACACCCTACATTTTTCTTGAGAAAGAAATACTACAACAACCATGGTTTGTATGTTGTCGATCAAGGTACAGCAGCGGATTATGAGTTGATGTTGCGCATGATTCATAGGCATGGTTTAAAGTTGTCTTATTTGCCAAAGGTTATTACGCAAATGAAAACAGGAGGTGCTTCCAACATCACTTGGAAACAGCGTTGGAAAGCCAATCAGCAAGATCGTTTGTCTTGGCAGATGAATGGACTAACACCAAAGTGGTACACCTTGTGGTTAAAGCCGCTGCGTAAGATTTTTCAGTTTTTTTAATTTAGAAACAAATTTTGGCTGCTGGTTTTTATTCATTAACGCTGAGATCACAGAGAATGCGCGAAGTGCGCAAAGAGTTCTAAGGTATTTGGAGGTTAATTAATTTAAATTTCTTTGCGTTCTTGGCGCATCCTTTGAGCACTTTGCGATAATAAATCATTGAATGGTTTTCAGTCTACACGGTCAAATTTTATTTCAGTTGATGTCATCATTTTTTAAATCGAAACCTTTAACCCGAACCAAATCATTCTCCCTGCTTGAGGATAATAGAATCGCTCATCAATGCGTTGTCCAACAATGTAGCCATAGGTATATCCATTGCTGACATATTGGGTGCTAAGAAGATTGTTTATGGTTAAAGTGGTTTGAATTTCTGAACGAGCCAAGGTCTTGGTATGTTGGAGTATCAAATCTTGCACGTGGTAAGCAGGCAGAGATCTGTCCTCATTCCCGGAATTGTCCATGAACTGTTGTCCAACATATTTCCATTGCCAGCTCATTTGCCAATTTTCAGCCAAGTTGTATTGAAGAACAATGCTAGAAATACTTCTGGGTGCAAAAGCGATAGGTGTGTTATGATGGTGAATGGAGACAACATCAAATCCATTGGTATAGTCATAGAGAATCTCATCATAAGCCAAGATTCGGTGGTCAGAGAGGGTGAGATTTCCGTATAGTCTTAGATTGCGATTGAATAGGGTTACATCCTTGATGCCTTCCAATTCTATGCCTCGACGGAAGCTAGATGCAATGTTGGTTCTCAAAGGAGCGCCAACATCATTGAGAGCCCCAGTCAAGACCAATTGGTCCTTGTACTGCATCCAAAACAAATTCACAGAGAATTGGCTCAAGCGCAATTGGGGTTTATTTCCATTTGGACGAATGCCTTTGTGATCAAAATCAAGTTGATTGTTCACGTCCAATCTTCTCCAGGTCCAAGACACTTCATTGTTCAACATGTATTCCGCTTTGGGTAAAGTTGCGTTATCTATGTAGTCGTTGCGATTGGGCTCTTTTCCTATCCAAGCCACCATTGCACTGATTTGATTTCTGCGATTGATTCGGTAGCTTCCACCCACTTTGGGATTAAAGAAAATCAATTCGTCTTGGACATTATATTGTCGAAGGTCATTGTTTACTCCCGTTGTGTTATAATTTACTCGGCGGAGCTGAAGGTCAGCAAAGGCATTAAATGCGGATTTTTGGAAAAAATACTGGGCGTAGAGGGTTTGGTCGGATTTCTGTGAATTTCCGTTGTAATAAGGTGCACTGAAGTCATATACAGGAACTGGATTCATCTCAATCAATTCACCAAAGTGTTGACCAATGTATTGCATGGAGTATAAACCAAAATGTATATTGTTGGCTTCATTAAGGTTTAGACTTAGTCGAGATGATAAACCAAATAAATTGTTGTCCAACCATCTTCTTCGAATCACGTCGGCGTTTTCAATTAAAATACCATCTTGTCCATTGGGAATGAATGCAGGTAAGTTATAATTGGCCAATGCCGTTCCCAACCTTTGTTCTTCAAAATAACCAGCACCTCTGGTATGAAAAAGGGTGGTGTGCCATTTCAATTTTGTATTGTGATACAATGCGTGAAATTGCTGATGGTGCTGCTGGTATTGATCAACTTGATTGGGATGGGTGTAATAATTGTAGGTTCTTCCAGATTGAATCAGATTGCTGGTTTCTGCTTCACTCAATCCATTGCGCCATGCGAAGTTCAATTGGTCTGTTGTATTTCCGTACAAACGCTCATGGGGTGTTCCATACCAAGATTGATACGTTCTTTCATTACCTCCAAAGGCGGTCAAGAGGAATTTCCAATGCAAGGTGTTTTTTTGTACATCAAATTGATACCCATTCATTAAGGCGCTTGCTCTGTCAATATAGCCATCGCTATTCAACTGAGAAAGCCGAGCATTCAGAAAAATGCCCTTTCCTAATTTTATTCTATCCATCTGGATGGTCTTTCTCAAACTATTGAAACTACCCCATTGCATGGCATAAGATATTTTGCTTGGCAAGTTGAGGTTCTGATCAATGGTATTGATGTGAATCGACCCACCAAAGGCACCAGGACCGGCTGTGCTCGGTCCAGCACCTCTCTGTATTTGAATGTCATTCGTGCTGGAGGCCAAATCGGGCAAATTGACCCAAAATACCTGTTGACTCTCCGCATCGTTTAATGGAATATTGTTGATCGTAACATTGATGCGAGAGGGATCGCTTCCTCTAATCCAAAGTCCTGTGTATCCTACTCCCGTTCCTGCATCACTCGTTGATACCAATGAAGGTGTAAATCGAAGCAAGTAGGGAACATCTTGGGCAGTGTTTAATCGGCTCAATTCCTTAGCGGTGATGTTGCTATGGGCCACGGGTGATTTTTGGTCAACGAACAAAGGTGAATCTTTGATGATGAGTGTATTGCCCACCAATAGGGGAATGGAATCAGGAACGGGCCTTTTGAGCGGAACCAAAATTTTTACTGGTTCAATAACTTGAGACCACCCAGTGTGTGTCATCATCCCAACCAGAATGGCTAAGAATACGTTTTTTTTCATTTGTCTTAAAATACAATGGCATTGGTCATGACAATGCAATATACTTTGTTTCCCTTGGCAGCATGACCTGCCCAGGTTCCCTTGTTTGAAAACAAGAAGGGTATGATCTCAGACGCTTTTGGGCGTCACCCCTTTGGACGTTGCGAATATAATCACATCATTGAAAAACAAAAATCTTCCCTGCTTACCTTTGCGCCATGAAGATTCATTATGCCATCGATAGTTTGCCACCCCATGTAAAAACGTGGGTTACCATGGGAACCTTTGATGGCCTGCATTTGGGTCACCGTTCCATTTTGGAGGACATGATGCTCAAGGCCAAAGCCCAGCATGCCCAAACTGTGGTGTTGAGTTTTGATCCCCATCCCAAAAAGGTTCTGTTTCCTGAGGGTGAGCCTTTGCCCCAAATTCAAAGTTTGGATGAAAAAGCTGGAGTGTTGGAGAGTTGGGGAATTGATCATTTGGTACTTCTTCCTTTTACGTTAACCTTGGCCCAGTTAACCGCCCAAGATTTTGTGCGGGATATTTTGGTGAACGGCCTTCACGCTGCGGGGGTTTACATGGGTTATGACCATCGCTTTGGTAAGAATAGAGTGGGTGATATTCAATTGATGTCCGAGTTAGGAGAGCTCTACGAATTTGAAGTTGTACAAATCCCAGCTTATGCTCCTGAAGGCATTCCCGTGAGTTCTACCAAGATTCGTCAAGCCTTATTGAATGGGGAAGTTTCCAAAGCCAATGCCATGTTGGGACGTCCTTTTGTTTTGCAGGGTGAGGTGATCAAAGGGCAACAATTGGGGAGTAAGATAGGATTTCCTACTGCAAACATCCATGTTTCAGGGGAAGATAAATTGATTCCCAAGTTTGGGGTTTATGCCGCAACCTTGAATTGGAACAATAAGAAATATGCAGTTGCATTGAATGTAGGACATCGACCAACGGTGAGCAAAGCGCTGCAACTGAATGTAGAAGCACACATTTTGGATTTCAATGAGGATATCTACGGAAAAAGCATTACCTTAGAATTGCATGAGCGTTTGAGAGATGAGATGAAAATGAACGGACTCGACATGCTGATTGAACAAATAAAAAAGGATGTGCAATGGGTAAGAGATTGGTTTGTTTCTTCATTTTGACATTTGTTGTACTTGAGTACAATGCCCAATGTTTAAGTGCTCAACAATTGGATACCTGTAAAATTTATCGATCCATTGCTGCCATTCAAGGTCATGAGCATGAAGTATACCGCGTTGATCTCAGCAAGAAAAAGCTCAAAGCCATTCCGCAAGAAGTCCTTCAATGCCCCCATTTGCAGGAGTTGAAGATGAACAAGAATGATATTCGTGAGATTCCTGAATCCATTCGAAATTGCAAAGAATTGCAACGGATAGAAATGCAATTCAACCGCATTGACAGTTTGCCTTCCGCCTTGTTTTCCCTGTCACACTTGAAGAAGTTGGATTTGGGTTACAACGATGTATTTACCATTCCAGATGCCATAGGAGATCTCCAGGAGTTAGAGATATTGGCCATGTGGGACAATCCCATTGGCATCTATAGCCATGAGCTTTTGCGTTTGAACAATTTGAAGCATTTGGATTTGTTAAACAATCCCATCAATGAGTCTGTACAGCGCGCTTTGCAGGAGGGACTTCCGAATTGTCAAATGCATTTTTCTTTCCCTTGTCAGTGTGAAGTCGGTTGGTGATGAATTACCTTTGAGGGATGAAATACCAACAACTCTCCTCCTCTTTTTATAACGGTGCTCGTTCCAGAGTGAATGCTCAAATGCCAACAGGATGTGCGGCAGTTTTCTTCAGCAATGATATTTATCCAACCAGTGCGGATGGTACTTTGCCTTTCAAACAGTCATCAGATATTTTCTATTTGACAGGGGTAGATCAGGAAGAAACCATTTTGGTTTTGTTCCCCTCCTCCAAGCAAGCTTCCATGCGAGAAATATTGTTTGTTCGCGAAACGAATGAGCACATTGCGGTTTGGGAAGGTGCCAAATTGACCAAGGAGCAGGCCAGGGAGCAAACGGGTATCCAAAACATTCAATGGACGAGTGATTTCGATAAGGTCATGCGTATCATCATGAATGAGGCAGAAGAAATGGGTTTAAATGACAACGCCCATACCCGAGCGACCATTGAAGTAGAGACCAGAGAGTCTAGATGGAACAAGAAAATGCGTCAAGATTATCCCAATCATGGTGTTTACCGCATGGCTCCCATCATGCACCGAGTGCGCGCAGTGAAGATGGAAGAAGAGATTGAGCAATTGAAAAGAGCCATCCAATTGACCAGACAAGGATTTGAACGTGTGATGAAGATGGTCAAACCAGGTGTGATGGAATACGAATTGGAAGCGGAATACTTGCATGAGTTTGTGAAGAATGGCTCACGCGGATTTGCTTATACGCCCATTATTGCTTCAGGATCCAGTGCCTGTGTGTTGCATTATATAGCAAATGACTTACCCTGTAAAGATGGAGATTTGTTGTTGATGGATGTGGGCGCTGAGTATGGCAATTACAATGCAGATATGACCCGTTGCATACCAGTGAACGGAAAATTCAGCGATCGTCAAAAAGATGTTTACAATGCTGTTTTGCGCGTAATGCAGGCAGCTAAGAAGTTATTAAAACCCGGTGTAATGATGGCAGATTATCACGTGGAAGTGGGCAAGTTGATGACAACAGAATTGGTTGGGTTGGGATTGTTAACTGCTGAGGAAGCCAAGCAAGCTTTGGCCTACAAGAAGTATTTCATGCACGGCACCAGTCACTTCTTGGGATTGGATGTACATGATGTCGGGGACTGGAACATTCCGATAGAGGCAGGAAATGTTTTTACTGTTGAACCAGGTATTTATATCCCAGAAGAAAATTTGGGTATTCGCATAGAAAACAACATCGTCATCACCGATGGTGAACCATTGGATTTGTTCGCTGATTTCCCCACAACTGTGGAGGAGATTGAGGCGATGATGGGGTGATTTTTGGGTTTGAAAGATTTTACACAATGGTTTTATACTATTCAAAATAATATTGTATTTGCATAAAAGTCTTAGTGTTCTTTGCGAATTCTCTGTGCTCTTAGCGTTATCAATGTGAAATGAAATCAAGTAAAATTGTTATGAGTCGCTAAACATCCGATGTTTTCTTTTCGTTTGAAATTATTATTCGCATAATTTATAGGTTGTATTTAATTTCAATTAGTCAGAACTTTGAGAAAAAAATATGACGGAAAATGAGATTTCATACTTGATTATTAAAGAGTCGATTGCCATACATAAAAAGTTGGGAGCCGGTTTATTGGAGAGGGTATATCAGGAAGCATTGTTCCACTCTCTTCGAAGGAGAGGTCTGAATGTTGTCAAGGAATTTATGGTTCCAATTGTCATTGATGATCTTAAAATTGATTGTGCTTATCGAATTGATATTTTGGTTGAAAACAAAGTTGTGATTGAAATCAAAAGCGTTGAATCTTTAAATGATCTGCATACGGCTCAAACATTGACATATTTGCGTTTAGGTGGCTATAAACTTGGTCTTTTACTGAATTTTAATTCTATTGTATTAAAGTCAGGAATCAAGCGATTGGTAAATAATCTGTGATACATTTTCAAATTTACCCATCGATAATAGAATTTTTCATCTTATCAAGATTTTTATGTACACCGGGTAGTCTATTATTTATTAACTCGAAGAGCACAGAGAATGCGCAAAGTGCACAGAGATGGATAAGTACTTGATTTTTAAAGCCACTAATTACAGTCATTTTATTAATTGGAAACAAGGAGGATTATTGTATCGAATAATTTTATTCATAAGAGAATTCTGAGTGGCTCATTGTAAATAGATTACAACGAGGTGAATTTGATTGCACGGACAAACCGAATGTCCATGTATCATCCAATTTCTATTTCCGAAAAGGGAATCAGAGGGGAGTTTTGTCCCTATTGCAAAGCCCCAACAGTGCGCGTTGCGCCATCTTCCATTTCTTCTTACATCCCATTGAATTCAAAGGATACCGTGTTTCAATGTGTCTGTAACCGGCAACATTTTGTTGTATGGAGCAGTGACGATATTGATCAGCAAGGGACCATTGCAGATCCCTATTTAAGGGCTTGCAGATATTTGGTGGCCTCGGAAATCAATAAAATGGTCGCCCTTTTTCCTGAATTCGCCTTCACCAAGGAATGCATTGTCCGCTACGTCAATTACAAACTTCAAAACGGAACTTCTGACTATCTGAATGTGCAGTTGTTGGCTGAGAGGGATTGTTTTAAAATACTACATGTGATCCGAACGGCAGAGTGGAAAGGGATAATTCCTTCGGCCTTTGATGAGCATTTTGTAGGGCGAATAGGATTGGCGAGTAAACTTTTTCGAGACATCTTATCATTGAATGACTTTATTGAGCACCATGTATTTGTCGAGATTTTCAGTGCATTGGAGATTGAATTGCCTTTCGATATTTTCATCAACCGAACTTTTGAATTGATTGATTTTTTTAGAAGTTGCGGTGATCAATTCCTGAGAATCGTACCCGCTCAATGCGCCGTCTGTTATGCCCAATCCGATGCCCTTGGATATTTGCTGATTGGAAATCAATCTTGGAATTATACCAGCTTTCTTTTTCACTACAGAAAAAACAAGTTGGTGGATATTCACGATTGCGGATCGATGGTCCACGCCTGTCAACATTTACCGCTTGGAAGTAAGTATTCTTTCCAGCAAGGTAGAATCATAAATCAAGCTTCTTTATACAATTAATCCCATGAAAAAGATAGAAAGATTACCCCACACTGCGATTGTTTTAAAACCCAGTATACAGTTTTTAAATTGGTCTTTGCCCTTTCATGATCCCTACGCCCCCGTTCAACCTTTGGATGCAGACGTCTTCTTGATTCCGGATTGGTCAGATGATATTGAAGTTTATCACTGGTTGTCCGATCATTTCAGCACGCTTTTCATTCATTTTTTATCGGAATGGACCGAAATAGAAGCCTTTTGGCCCAATGTGAATGACTACGGCGTATTCAACGAATTTTTTGAGGTGACGATTATCCCAATTGCTTGGCGGGTAAACGAAGAGTGACAACATTTGTTATTCTAATTTGTTGTGTTTTCTTAGATGTTTATTGTCCAACATCTGACTATTTTTGCTGACAAATGTCATTTTTTATGAAGAGAGGTTTTAGAGCGTTGTGGTTACAGGGTATGCGATTGGAGGGTGAGGCCCTCCGCAAGATTTTTTTATTATCCATCCTAGCGAGTCTATTCCAATTGGCTCTGCCATTGGGCATTCAGGCCTTGATGGGTTTTATTTCCGGGGGCGAGTTCAGGATGGGTACACTATCGGTGATCTTCCTTGTTCTGTTGGCCACTTGGATGGCCAATCGTTGGCAGATTGAAATGGTAAAAACAGGTGAGCAAATTGAGGAGCGCCTATTTGTGCTGATGGCCTATGAATATGCCCAGCGATTGTTCATTCAACCAGCCGAGGGAAGTTTTCAAAAGTTTGTATCAAAAGCCAAATATTTTATTGAGATTTCAGGTATTCAAAAAGGATATAGCAAGAGTATGATAGAGATTATCGCCGCTTGTCTTCAATTGATTTTAGGGGTCATGCTCATTTCTTTTTATCATCCGTTCTTCATGATTTTTGGTTTGACTTTATTGTTGGGACTTTTTATCATTATTAAAACCAAAGGCATGCAGGCCATTCGAACCAAGGTCGAAGTTTCCAATGAGAAATACGGCATGTACGATTGGATACAAAAGCAGTCCAAAGAGATAGGGGATGTTGAGAAGACCAAAGAAGAATTGCATGGGCGATCATTGAACTATGTGCAAGTAAAGCGGGATCATTTTGCAGTAGTGCTTTTTCAAATGCGCTCTTTTTTGTTTTTCAAAATGTGCATCATTACCGGAATGTTGCTCTTGGGTGTTTGGTTGGCCATTGAACAGAAAATTTCATTGGGTCAATTCTTGGCGGCCGAGTTGGTGATTGTTTTGGTGGTGAATAGCATTGAGAAATTGTTGTTCGGTTTGTCCTCTATTTATGAAACGATGGTCTCATTTGAAAAGGGTTTTTCCTTGATTGCAGATACCAATGAAGAAGATGCGGATGAATTCTTTCATTTGCCAAAAGGTGAGCAATATCCTGTTTGGTATAAAGTACAATTTGAAAAATTGGCCAAACGACACAAGTACCGACTCATTGCTGTGTTGTTGGCTTTGATTGGATTGCTGTTGCTTCCTTGGACGCAGAACATTGAGTCGGAGGGAAAGGTGATTTCATTGGAGCCCAATCAGCGCCCTCAATCTGTTGAGACCATCATTGCTGGTCGCATAGAA
>CANEVR010000033.1 GCA_947442505.1 Flavobacteriales bacterium
AGAAATCCTTGATTATCGTGAGTTTTTCTTCATCGGATAGAATCAATCGTCCGTTCACAAATTGTCCTACCTGGGGTTTACATTTTTTTTCCATTTGGCTTTTTTTTGTGTAAACCTATTTTAGGACGAGACACAACGCGAGAGAAAGGAGGGGTGTCCCGAAGGGACGGGGTGGTCTGTTTTGAAATATCAAAATACTGGAATGATTTTACGCTACGTTCTTACAAAACCACCCCGTCTGCTATCGCATCCACCCTCCTATCCACTTCGTGGCCGGGTGGGAAATCTCCCCTCCTACTCGAGCAACGCGAGAGAAAGGAGGGATGTCCGGACGAGCGCCAGCGCTGTCTGGACGGGGTGGTCTTTAAATACAAAAAAAAAAACCGACATTAATACACTGAGCACACTTTCCATTTCACCCCTATATATGAACCTTATATGTTTCTTGCACAAATCGTTCTTTGATTCAAATTTTACAAAATGAAATTGATGAATCGACAAATTCAAAAAGAGAGAAGAAAGGAACTCAGAAGCAATGCCACCATATCTGAAAAACGACTTTGGAAATTCTTAAATAAAAAACAACAAGATTTCAAATTTCGAAGGCAACACGGGATAGGTCCCTACATCGTTGACTTTTATTTAGCAAATAAAAAAATTGCTATTGAAATTGATGGGAAGGTTCATGACAACATCATGCGTCAGGCCCATGATCAGAGACGTGAAGAATATTTACAATCAAAAGGAATCAAAGTCATTCGATTCAGTAATGATGATGTTAAATATAATATTGACGACGTGATTCGAAGAATTTTGTTTGTTTGCGATGTTGACTGACTGGAAATAGATATTGAATTTAAAAGACCACCCCGTCCCGACAGCGCTTGCGCTCGTCGGGACACCCCTCCTTTCCGCTGCGCGGTAGGAGGGGAAATGTTCACCACTCTTGATATTTCATCACCTCATCGCGAATCGCATTTCATGCGCTCGCTACCTCATCACTTTCTTCCTCCCCGCCTTCCCATAATACCCACACCGCAGATCATACAACGTTTTTAACTCCTCATCACTCATGGATGTGGCCAAAGGTCTTGTTGTATCTCCTGTCAACCGCTCCTGAATAACCTCCCATGGCGTGTCCAACCACACCGTATCACCCGCGCGATTCAACCAATCCATGATATCCGGCTGACAAACTGATCCGCCTCCGGTAGCACAAACAAAACTCTCCTGCCGCGACAACAGCCCATACAACACATCCCGCTCCATCCTCCTGAAATACTTCTCCCCCCACTGCGCGAAAAACTCCGTTACGCTCATCCCAATCTTCTCCTCAATCAATTCGTCCGTATCGTAAAATGAATACCCCTTCTCCTCCGCCAATTGGCGTCCATAGGTCGTTTTGCCACTGGCCATAAAGCCTACTATGAATATCTTCTCATGCATCGTCTGCAAATATGCCGCATTTTTCTCGCTACAACTGCCCTTTTAGCAGGCCTTCTTAAAATTCAATGCCATAATTGCCGATTGCCTTCATTGGAGCAATGCTTGTTATGCTCGGGAAAACCAATAAAAATGGACTTAAACAAATTCACCATAAAAACCCAAGAGGTTATTCAACGTGCCCAACAAATAGCTTTGGAAAAAGAAAGCGGCAGCATTGAAAATGCGCACCTGCTCAAGGCTTTGTTGGAAACCGACCAAAACATTACGCCACACATTTTCAACAAATGCAGCGCCTCGTTGACCAATGTGCAATTGCAATTGGACAAAATCATTCAAGGTCTGCCCAAAGTGAGCGGTGGCCAGTTGCAATTGTCCAGTCAAGCTTCCAAAACACTTCTGAACGCCGCAACCAAAGCCCAAAAGATGGGAGACGAATACGTCACTGTCGAACACCTTTTATTGTCCTTTATTCAAGGCAATGACCACATCAGCCAAATCCTTCAAGATGCTGGAATGCAAAGTTCCTTGGTAGAAAAGACCATAGTAGAGATGCGCAAAGGAAGCAAGGTCACTTCTTCCAGCGCGGAAGAAAGCTACCAAAGCCTCAACAAATTCGCCAAAAACTTGAATGCCTTGGCACGCGATGGCAAATTGGATCCCGTCATCGGTCGCGATGAAGAGATTCGCCGTGTCCTTCAAATTTTGTCTCGAAGAACAAAAAACAATCCCATCCTCATCGGTGAACCCGGTGTAGGTAAAACCGCCATCGCGGAAGGAATTGCCCACCGCATCATCAATGGTGATGTCCCTGAAAACTTATTGGACAAAACCATCTACAGCCTAGACATGGGAGCGCTTGTCGCCGGTGCCAAGTACAAAGGTGAATTCGAGGAGCGACTCAAAGCTGTTGTCAAAGAAGTCCAAGAGAGTGATGGCAGCATCATCCTTTTCATTGACGAAATCCACACCCTTGTTGGCGCAGGAGGAGGAGAAGGTGCCATGGATGCTGCCAATATCTTGAAGCCTGCTTTGGCGCGTGGAGAATTGCGCAGCATCGGAGCAACAACCTTGAACGAATACCAAAAATATTTTGAAAAGGACAAAGCATTGGAGCGTCGTTTCCAAAAAGTGATGGTGGAAGAACCTGATCGTGATGACGCCATTGCCATTCTTCGTGGGCTCAAGGAAAAATACGAGAACCACCACAAGGTGCAAATCAAGGACGACGCCATCATTGCCGCGGTTGAGCTTTCCCAGCGCTATATCACCGATCGTTTCCTACCCGATAAGGCCATCGACTTGATTGACGAAGCTGCATCCATGATTCGCATGGAGATGAACTCCAAGCCCGTTGAATTGGACCAGGTGGAAAGAGAAATCTTGCAATTGGAAATTGAGAGAGAGGCCATCAAAAGAGAGAACAACCAAACACGATTGGCAGAAATTCAAAAGGAACTTGCGGAATTGCAAGACCAACGCAATCAACTCCACACCAAATGGAAATCAGAGAAAGATGTGGTGGAAGAAATTCAACAAGCCAAAGCCAACTTGGAAAGTCTGAAAAACCAAGCGGACCAGGCAGAGCGAGAAGGGAACTATGGTTTGGTGGCTGAGATACGCTACGGAAAAATCAAAGACACCGAGTCGCAAATCGAAACCGCCAAAGCCAAGCTTGTTGACTTACAAGTCAACGGAAAAATGGTGAAGGAAGAAGTAGATCCAGATGAAATTGCTGCTGTGGTAGCCAAATGGACGCACATCCCAGTAAGCCGAATGTTAGAAAGCGAAAGAGAAAAACTCTTGCGATTGGAAGATGAGTTGAAGAAGCGCGTCGTAGGACAAGAGGAGGCCGTGACCGCCATCAGTGATGCGGTAAGACGCAGCCGTGCAGGACTTTCAGATGAGAACAAGCCAATAGGGTCCTTCATCTTCCTAGGAACGACGGGAGTAGGAAAAACAGAGGTGGCCAAGGCCTTGTCCGAAGTGTTGTTCAACGATGAAAATGCCATGACCCGCATCGACATGAGTGAATACCAAGAGAAGCACAGCGTGAGCAGATTGGTAGGAGCGCCTCCCGGATATGTTGGATACGATGAAGGAGGACAATTGACCGAAGCCGTGCGCAGAAAACCCTACTCTGTTGTATTGTTGGATGAGATAGAAAAAGCCCATCCCGATGTCTTCAACATCTTGTTGCAAGTATTGGATGATGGACGATTGACAGACAACAAAGGACGCATGGTGAACTTCAAAAACACCATCATCATCATGACCAGCAACATGGGTGCTAGTATCATTCAAGAACGATTTGAAAAAGTCAATGAGAAAAATGAATGGGAGATATTTGAACAAACCAAGGAGGATGTAATGCAACTGTTGCGAAACAGCATGAGACCTGAGTTCCTCAATCGAATTGACGAAATCATCATGTTCACACCGTTGAGTAAAAAACATCTGGAAGGTATCATTAAAATACAACTTCATCATTTATCAGAAAAACTCAACAAACAAAACATTCAATTGCAATTGACACCTGACGCCATGGGCTACATCATGGAAAAAGGCTACGACCCTGCCATGGGAGCCCGACCCGTCAAGCGGGTGATTCAAAAGGATGTCATGACTGCACTTTCCAAGGCGATACTCTCTGGAAAAATTGTAAAGGAAGAACCGATGGTCATGGATGTGTTCGATGGACAAGTGGTATTCAGATCTCCTCTGCCCGAAGAAAAGCTGATACAGATTTAATTGAAATCTGAGTCAAAATTGTCATAAGCATTCCTTATAGTACATCAATATTATCAATAATAATGATGATTGAATAGCGATAATTTTACGGACGAAATCTGTAAAATAATCGAAATGAAAAAAATAGCAACGTTAGCAATGGCACTGATTGGATTCAGTGCCATTGCACAACACGGTCAGGGAGGAGATCCCAGCCAGTGTCCATTCCATGAAGGACCAAAAACAGCCAGCAAAGGAAACCAAGTCAATGACTGGTGGCCCAACCGATTGGACCTTGGTGTTTTAAGACAACACACCAACAAGTCCAATCCCATGGATCCCAGCTTCAATTACGTAACCGCATTCAATAGTCTGGATTATGCGGCTTTGAAAAAAGACATTCAACAAGTACTTACAACATCACAAGACTGGTGGCCCGCCGACTTTGGCAATTACGGTCCATTGTTCATCCGCATGTCTTGGCACAGCGCAGGTACATACAGAACTGGAGATGGCCGAGGAGGCACTCGATCCGGAATGGAACGTTTTGCTCCACAAAACAGTTGGCCCGACAATACCAATTTGGACAAAGCGCGCAGATTGCTTTGGCCCATCAAACAGAAATACGGAAACAAAATATCATGGGCGGATTTGATGATTCTTGCGGGCCATGTATCCTTAGAATCCATGGGCTTCCCTACTTACGGATTTGCAGGTGGTCGTGAAGATGTCTATGAACCAGAGCTCAACGTTTATTGGGGATCGGAAACCAAGTGGTTGGATGACAAACGATATGCTGAAGGAAGAAATCTAGAGAACCCACTCGCTGCAGTGCAAATGGGATTGATCTATGTCAACCCAGAAGGCCCCAATGGAAATCCCGACCCCTTAGCAGCAGCCAAAGACATCCGCGAAACATTTGGCCGCATGGGAATGAACGATGAAGAAACAGTAGCCCTTATTGCCGGTGGTCACAGCTTCGGGAAAACCCATGGCGCTGGCCCAGCCAGCAATGTCGGTCCAGAGCCAGAAGCAGCTCCTATTGAAGAACAAGGTTTGGGTTGGAAGAGCAGCTATGGAACAGGTAAAGGGAAAGACGCCATTACTTCTGGTCTGGAAGTAACATGGACCACAACACCAACGATGTGGGGACACAGTTATTTTCAAATCTTGATGAAGAATGAATGGGAATTGACCACCAGTCCTGCCGGTGCCAAACAATGGGTGGCCAAGAACCCAACCATGATGGTCCCCGATGCTTATGACCCTATTAAGAAAATTGCGCCCACCATGTTGACCACCGATTTGTCCATGCGATATGATCCAGCATACGGAAAAATTTCACAACGCTTCATGGAAAACCCCGATGAGTTCACCAAAGCTTTTGGTAAAGCTTGGTTCAAATTAACCCACCGCGACATGGGTCCAAAATCGACCTACTTGGGTCCAGAGATTCCAAAAGAAGATTTGATTTGGCAAGATCCCATTGCTACTTTGAATCATCCTGTAATTGGTGATATTGAAATACAACAATTGAAACAAGAAATTTCGAAGAGCGGATTGAGCATTGCAGAATGTGTTTCTACTGCATGGGCATCTGCTTCAACCTACCGTGAATCAGATCGCCGCGGCGGAGCCAATGGGGCTCGCATTCGATTGGCACCTCAAAAGGATTGGGCAGTAAACAACCCCAAACAGTTAGAAAAAGTATTAACCGCATTGGAAAAGATTCAGAAGAATTTCAACAACAATGCCAAAGGAGGAAAGAAAGTTTCGATGGCAGACTTGATTGTTCTTGCTGGTAATGTGGGCGTTGAAAAAGCAGCCAACAATGCTGGATATCCCATTCAATTGCCTTTCACACCAGGCCGAATGGACGCTTCTCAAGAGCAAACAGATGTGCAATCTTTCTCTTACTTGGAACCACAAGCCGATGGATTTAGAAATTACACCAAAGCCATTTACACCATTCCTACTGAAGAGTTGTTGGTGGACAAAGCGCAATTGCTCACTTTAACTGTCCCTGAAATGACTGTTTTAGTAGGTGGTATGCGTGTACTTGGAGCGAACCATGACGGAAGCAACAAAGGAGTTTTAACGAACAAAAAAGAAACATTATCCAATGACTTCTTCGTGAACATTCTTGACATCAACAACACTTGGAAACCAATGGACGAGCACAAAGAAAACTTTGAAGGAAAAGATCGTGCAACGGGCACATCCAAATGGACCGCCACACGTTCAGACTTGATCTTTGGTTCGCACTCTGAGTTGCGCGCGCTAGCTGAGGTTTATGCCAGCAATGATGCAAAAGAAAAGTTTGTCAAAGATTTTGCAAAGGCATGGGACAAAGTGATGAATCTAGATCGCTTTGACTTAAAGAACAAAATGAATTAAGGCGTTATAAACCGAAAACAAGAAAAGGGCCGGAAAGCAATAATGCTCCGGCCCTTTTTTTTAGTTAGAAATTTATTCAGAATCTACTTCACCATCCATTTTTTGGTGAATGATTGCCCATTGTGATTCACACGAACCAAATACGTTCCAGTTGCAAATTCAGTTGCATTTAAAGTCAACTGACTTCCAACAACAAATTGACTCATCAACAATTTACCGTTCATGTCCAAAACCTGAACAAATGAAGACTGAGGAACATTTACAACACTAACATTAGAGGAAGGATTAGGATAAACAGCAATAGCGTTGTTCAAGTTCTCATCGACACCCACACCTGTGTAGTCAATTACAGCAACGTCATCAATATAATATGCCCCTTGACCACTTGTCATGTCAGTTCCGAAGAAATCCATTGCGGCTAACTGATTCAAACCAGCACCACCACCATTATTATTGATGGACCATTGACCAGCAAACAATACTTCATTATTCATTTTGGCTTCAACTAAGTCATTATCCAAATCCACTAAGATTCTAAAGTTAAACCACTGATCCAATGCATAGGTCAATGAAGATGACGTGTTTGTCCCTCCCAAAGTATAGGAAACCGCTCCTGCCCCATCAAAGAATACATCAAAAGCCCACTCATAAGCCGCTGAATTGGCTGACCAAGTGTGCATACCATTGAAATAAGCGCCTGTGCTTCCAGTTGGAATCAACATATTGAAAGAAATGATATACCTCCCTGTTGTATAAGGCCCGAGGGGCAATACCAAATCTGTCGCTTGGCCGTTAATGAAAGCGCTATTGGCTGGAGAACTGTAAAAATCAGAAGTCACTGTGGCATCAGAAGCCGCAGTTGACGTCCAATTGCTCCAAAGTGGATTAGAAGCCACCACTCCATTGCCTGAAGTATATGCGTCAAAATTGTCTTCAAAAATAGAAACCTGGGCATTCATCCCAATCGAAATGGCCAATACAGCCAATGAAGTGTAAAGTTTTTTCATAGTTAAAAGTTTAGTTGCTCGAATATATCATTTCATCTCGAATGATTAACATTTTGAACAAAAAATCTTTTTACATTCGCTACAAAGCAAAACGATTTGATCGAGAAAGAAATTTACCTACCAGCCATTGACCCCATCGAGTTTTTTGGCCCCAACAATATCAAATTCAAACTGATATTATCCAAATTCCCAAAATGCAAAGTTGTATCAAGAGGCAACTTTCTGAAATTGCATGGCAGCGCAGAAGATGTTGCTGCAATGGATGACTTGCTAACACTACTCTTTTGGCACATTGAAAAATACCACTCATTGAGTATGCCGCAATTGGAGTTAATACTTGCAGGTGAAAAAGAAATAAAGGTGGATAGCGGGAAAGACAATGTGCTCGTGTATGGTCCAGGCGGGCACAAAGTGGTGGCCAAGTCTCCTAACCAACACAGAATGGTAGAGGCCTGCGACAACAACGACATGATTTTCGCCATTGGGCCAGCAGGTACAGGAAAAACCTATACCGCCGTTGCCCTTGCCGTAAGAGCGCTGAAGGATAAACAAATCAAGAGAATTATCCTTACCCGACCTGCTGTAGAAGCCGGAGAAAATTTGGGGTTCTTACCTGGAGACTTAAAGGAAAAATTAGATCCGTATTTGCAACCACTTTATGATGCACTCATGGATATGATTCCTTATGAGAAGCTGGCTGAATACATGGAAAAAAATGTCATAGAAATCGCACCATTGGCTTTCATGAGAGGTCGCACTTTGGACAAAGCTTTTGTCATTTTGGATGAGGCACAAAATGCTACTGTGGCGCAAATGAAAATGTTTCTTACAAGAATGGGGCAGAATGCCAAATTCATCATAACAGGAGATGCCACGCAAATCGATTTACCCAAAAGCCAAAAAAGCGGACTCATGCACGCCGTCCATATTTTGAGAAATACACCCGACATCGCAATTGTTGAACTGGATGAACAAGATGTTATTCGACACAAATTGGTAAGGAAAATTATTGCTGCTTACGACAAATCCGAAAACGCAAATAAGGAGTAATTATCTAATTCTGTCCACTGACCTCACTTTGGCTTCATCCTTCATTACATTGCGCAAGGCCATATAGGTCAAGGCAAATGCGGCGATGGGTACGGAATAATACACTCTGGTTTTATCATTCCAAAACCCTCTGATCATGGACTCAATGATGATGGTGCAAATCAGCATCGTTACCAAAGAAATCTTAGACCATTTGATTTGACGTTTGCGGTTGTTGTAATCAAAAATGACAAATAACAACATTCCAATGGGCAACAATAAAATCCAATGAATGTTCTTGCTCACCATCCATTGATTGATCCAAATTTGAAGGGTCATCGCGATAATGGCACCTAGCCATTGTAATGATTGAATGCGTTGTATCATGGGGTCAAATATAAATGAAAAAAAAAGTTGGAGATTCAAAATTTGGTTGTACAATTGCACGGTCCATTCGGGCAAATTCTAAAAATCAAATTCCATATTACATGTACGATATTGTTTCGCTTAGCGCGATGAAAGTTGGTGAGTTGCGTGAGATCGCAGATAAATTAAACATCACTCAATCAGATAAATTAAAAAAACAAGATCTAGTTTTTAAGATCATTGATTCACAAAACACATCACAAGTTTCTTCCGCACCCGCTGCTCCTGCTAACGCACCTGCAACTGGCATGGACAGCACAGAGGACAGCAACAAAAGAAAAAGAGAGCGCATTAAAAAAGAAGCTGCTGAATTGCCTTTGGAATTGGCTGGCAGTTTGTCTGACGATGCTCCTGTGATTGCATCAACTCCTGCTTCAGATGAAACGTCAACTCCCAAAGTTGATGCACCTGCACAGACCGCTCAAGAAAATCGCCCTCCTAGACCGCAACATCAACACAATAGGGAGGATCGTCCTCAGCACCAAGATCGCAGAAACAACCAAGATAGACCACAACGCGAACACCGTGAGGATTTCCAAAGAAACAAGCGTTTTGATCAACCCAATAAACCTCAGCATCAGCAGAATCAAACTGGAGCTGAGTCATCTCGTCCCCAGCACAGACCTGAAGGAAATTCAGATGTTGTACAACAAAACAACGTAGCCCGTCCTGACCGCTCCAAAAGAGGACAACCCGATGAGCACGGATACAATTTTGACGGATTGGTCATCGCAGAGGGCGTATTGGAAATGATGCCTGATGGTTTTGGTTTTCTTCGCTCTTCTGATTTCAATTACTTGAACTCACCGGATGATGTGTATGTTAGTCAACAGCAAATCAAAACATTTGGATTGCTAACTGGAGACACCGTAAAAGGAGCTGTGCGTCCTCCAAGGGAAGGCGAAAAATATTTTCCTTTGATTAGTGTTGAAATGATCAACGGACGTGAACCAAGTTGGGTGAGAGATCGTGTTCCATTCAAATTCTTAACGCCATTGTTCCCCAATGAACGTTTCAAATTAGCGGATAACAACAACAATATTTCCATGCGCATCATGGACCTCTTCTCCCCTATCGGAAAAGGACAAAGAGGAATGATCGTGTCACAACCCAAGACGGGTAAAACAACCCTCTTAAAGGATGTCGCCAATGCCATCGCGCAGAATCATCCTGAAGTATATTTGATGGTACTTTTGATTGATGAGCGTCCAGAGGAAGTAACGGATATGAAGCGCAGTGTAAAAGGTGAAGTTGTCGCTTCAACTTTTGATGAACCCGCGGAACGCCACGTTAAAATCGCCAATATCGTTCTTGAAAAAGCAAAGCGTTTGGTTGAATGTGGCCATGACGTTTGTATACTTCTGGATTCAATCACTCGTCTAGCAAGAGCTTACAATACTGTAGCTCCTTCCAGCGGTAAGGTATTGAGTGGTGGTGTTGAAGCCAACGCTTTGGAGAAACCAAAAAGATTTTTTGGTGCCGCACGAAAAATTGAAAACGGAGGTTCGTTGTCAATTATAGCAACAGCACTTGTCGACACAGGTTCCAAAATGGATGAAGTCATCTTTGAAGAATTCAAAGGAACGGGTAATATGGAATTGCAATTAGATCGTAAAATTTCCAATCGTCGAATTTATCCTGCTATTGATATTCTCTCATCAGGAACAAGAAGAGAGGATCTTTTGCATGACAAAGATATTCTTCAGCGCATGTGGATTCTAAGAAGACACTTGGCAGATATGAACCCTGTTGAGGCGATGGAATTCGTTAAAGACCGAATCGAGAAATCTCGCAACAACGAGGAGTTTTTAATTTCGATGAATGCCTAAACTTTTTGGCAATATCAACATTGTCATACTTCTGGCTTTCTCATGGCTTGGAGCGCGCATCCTTATTGGGGAGACAACGCACTACCAAGCCAGTGTTGGAAGCAAATGGGGAGTGCTATTGCATATGCTGTTGATCTTGGTCTCTATCAGTATGGCGATGGCTCACGCACATCGAGAACGATCTTATGGATTTTTAAACCTTTGTAAAAAGGCTGCAAAATACAGTGTGCTGTATAGTTTGTTAGGCACTTTAATGGTTGTCGTATATTACAAATGGATAAGCAATGAAATGGTTATTAAACAACAGCAAGACATTGCGTTGATCATTGAGTCATTGGATACCAAAGAGGAGTTTCAACAAATCATGAAAGACAATCCTGCGTTGAAAGGTCATACTTTGGAACAACTGAAAACAAAAGCAATAGAACGCAGTATTCTTTTCACCAAGGTTGGGTCACTCGCAAGTCTCGGTGGACTTGCTTTGATAATTGTTTCTTTTCTTTATTCGTTAATCGCGGGATGGCTCTTCAATACATTCCTATTTAAAGAAAAGAAGTAGCACCAATCTGAATTATCCCTCGAAGGAGATCGTAAAAACGTATGTCCTTGTGCGCAAAGACTCTATGGGATTGGTGTATCGCGTTCCATCAGGAATGAGCAAATTACTCTGACCATAACCAATTTTAAACTCGGTCGAGAACTTAAAAAAGGGCATAAAAAAATCCGCACCACCCCCAAACTCGAGACAAAAATCTTTATTCTGTAGCTTGATAATGGCCTCACCCACCAATGCGTTATTTACATCCTTTTGGGTTTGCATATCAATTCCATACTTGGCTCCTGCCAATGCATAGGAGGCGAAATTACCCACCCGATTGGTCCTCATTTTCAACAAAACCGGAAATTCCAACCAAACAGATTCGGTGCGAACCATAACAGTCTCTTCTTTGCCATTGGATTTTAAAAATCGAAATTGCAACGCTCGATCTTGAAAAGCCAAACCAGGAATAAACCGAAAACTCAAAGCAGGGACTGGATTGTATGATGCTAACAAAGCCAAATTAAATCCAGGTTGCGGATCGTTGACAATACCAAAAAGGCTATCAGAAAAAGTTGCATTATACTTCTGCCGGATATCAAAGAAAGAGCGATTACCCGAAACCAAAAAACCAAAGTGAAAAGGACTATCGTCAAATTCAGGTAAATTCTTTGGCAATACCTTCTGTCCTATAACTGGAAGAATTCCAAGCAATACAATAAACGACAACAGGCAAATTTTCTTCATGGGGTGAAACTACAAACGAATTAAATACGAATAGATTGTACTATAAAAAAAAACCACCCGAAGGTGGTTTTTTAAATATTCGTTTTAATCCAATTAGTTCTTCTGGAATTTCAAATTGTGCACTCCCAACTCAGTTACCATTTTCACATTGTACCAACCTGAAGCCAAATGGCTCAAGTTCAATTGAACAGTACCTGATTGACTCAATCCAGTCACGTTGCGCTGCTCAACAATGCGGCCATTCACATCCACAACTGTCAATTGAATGGAACCTTGAATCGCTGGAATTCGCACATTCAACATACCTTGCGTTGGATTGGGATAAACACCAAAGTCAGCTGTTCCATCCACGTTATCAACACCAACTGTCTCGCCTGTGCAAGAGCAATCGGCTGCATACACGTCATTGATGGTAGCTACATTTCCATCATCACATGGAGCGCCTGGATAAACACAAGTATTGTCCTCTGTGGTCGCGATAGGATTGTAATTACAAGCATCCAGCGACATACAGCCCAATACATTGCCTACATAAACAGTCACAGGCTGTAAACCTGTTGAGCAATCAAATGATGGCGTGCTGATGTGCCAATCATAGAAGAAATAATAATAATTCAATGAGTTGGGCTGTTGCACAGTAGTTCCTGTGATAGAAGCCAAGGTATTGCTAGAACCATCATTGATATTGTATGGGAAATTCAACGTTGATCCCAATCCATCTCTCCACAAACCAGGTTGAGAATTGGCCACTGGACGTAAACCATAACCTGTTCCTTGAGGAACAGAAAAATTCAAAGCAATGTATGACTGACCTGCAGGCACATCAAAAGTACCTGAAGTCATTTGAGTGCCGTTCGCATCTACCAATTCTATATTTCTTGTTCCTGCGTTTTGCGCATAGACCATTACACTGTCAATGATAATGTCTTGCATGGCATCGAAACGCAAATAGAAAGTGGAATTGGAATACTGACCTGAAGTGGAATTGGCTGGATTCCCCCCTTGACCTTCAACACCTGGATAATTATTTACCGACTCAACATAATAGGTGGTCGTTGATGAAACATTGGTTGAAAATGCATTGCCGTTTGCCAATGCATTGATTCCAGCGGCATCTCCATACCATGTAATTTCTCCATCACCAGAAACAGCCATATCAACGTTTCCAGAAACATCAATTTGATAATCTTGGGTAAGAATAGATGGAGCGTCCAAGACGTTAATGGTAATGATTTCATTGGAACCAATAAAACCACAGCCACCATCCACTTGCACTGAGTAATCACCAGAAGTCATCACTTCAATAGATTGAGATTGCAATCCATTGCTCCACAAGTAAGCATTACCTGAACTTGCGGTTAAGGTGACAACAGATCCTTCACAAGTCACTTCATCGCCTAGCATGGCAATGGTAGGAGGCAACTGATCATCCACTGAAATGGTAATTTGATTTGATGCTGTTGCGCAACCGCTGGCAGGATCATAAGCATAGGCTGAGTAAACTCCGCTCTCACCAACTGCAATGGCCGATGTAGCCGCACCATTTGACCAAACAATAGACGGAGTGCCAATTGCACTACTCGCTGTAGCACTGATGTCAATGGTCTGTCCAGGACAAATTGAAGTTGCGCCATTGCTAGAAATGCTCACCGTTGGGTAATCAAAACAAGGGGTCTCAATATAATGAGTATAAACATCAACCGCTGGATTGGTTACAACTTGCGTCCCTCCAGCTGGCCAGTGAATAACCGCATAATCAACTGCAGTGCTGCTTCCAATTCCAAAAACCAAAATATTGGAATTGGTTATACCGTAGGATACACCAGTGCGAATTTCACGGATCTGGGTTCCCCAAGGACCATGAATCTCAACCAAAGCTCCCACTGCATTGTTATTGGAAATTGTGCCTTCCAAATCAAATCCAACCCAGTGATTGCCGTTCGGTTGGCTCAACCAAAGAATATCATTTTGATTAGATGGGGTAACATAACCATTCGCATTGCCGTAATTGGCATAAATGTCTGTAAAACCATCATTGTTCAAGTCACCCAATCCATAACCATGCATGGTTTGAGGATTGGCAATCAAATTATTCATTTGAGTAAAGGTGTTGTTTCCGTTGTTATGGTAGTAACCAAAACTTCCTCCGGCATACAAAACATCTAAATAACCATCATTGTCAAAATCCGCCAACTGACCCTGCATGAAAAATCCTTGTGTAGTAAGACCCGCAGATTGAGAGATGTCGGTAAAATAACCCAATCCGTCATTCTCATACATTCGAATTCCACCAGAGTGCGTAGTCATGAAGCAATCAAAATCTCCATCATTATCAATATCACCAAAAGTAGCTGTCCATGATTGTTGTAAATTAACCAAACCTTTAGCAGCAGCATCATCGGTATATACATTGTTTCCATCATTAACAAAAAGCAAGTTTGTGCGACGTGGGTCCAAAGGATCATTGGAAGCTTGACGGCACTTGGCCACCAACAAGTCCATATCTCCGTCACGATCAAAATCGCTGAATTCACTTCCATAATTTCCGGACATCAAAGGATCATTGGTTCCAGGGTAATTACCTTGATACAAATTGTAATTGATCAATGTTTGATCGGGCATCATGTTTCCAGCTCCGTCATTGCGGAACATGAATGAAGGACCATCATCATGGCAAGCAAAGGCGTCTAACCAGCCATCATTATCAATATCACCAAACAAACATGCCTGCATAAAAATACTTGCATTGTTATTGGTGGTCATGACTGCATTTCCATTAGCATCGATATTGTAAAAATGAACGCCATCATAATTTCCACCACACATCACATCTCCAAATCCGTCATTGTCATAATCACCAACCGTCATACCCCATTGGGCTTGACCCAAAGGTGATGTAGCGGTATTGACTTGACTAAAAGAACCGTTGGGCTGTTGAAATAAGATGCGCAACGTTGTACTTTGATCCATCACAACAATGTCATTCAGACCATCGCCATTCATGTCCCAAACTCCTGTAACACCCCCTGAATAATATTGCCCAGGAAGGGTTCCCTGCACAAAGGTTTGAGCCATCAATGTTGTCATACTTAACAACAAGGCACCAATCATGTAAATTTTTTTCATGCTTAATTTTTTGGTTTTATTTCTTGCTCACGCAAAATAGCACTGAAAGCCAAGAAACAAAACGATTTTAACGTTTTTCTCTGCTTTGGCACAATATTTCGAATTCCTTCTTAAATTTCCAACATGAAAAACATTTTGCTATTGGCCTTATCTGCCATATTCCTTCTGACTGCTTGTAACTCAAATAAATTCATAGGCTCAAAAGTGAAAGAACCATTCACTGGCGAAAAATATGAAAGCAACAACCGCTATTTCCGCGGAGTTGGAAAGGGAGAAAGTAGAGATCAAAACATCTCCGAAAGCAAAGCAGATCTGCAAGCAAAAAAAGAATTGGCTCAGCAAATGAACACCACCATCAAAGCCGTAACTGATCAGCATGTAAGTGAAACGGAAGTGGGACAAGCCTCCGAAATAACAGAGAAGTTCGAATCTTTAATCAGAGAGGTTACCAATACCAAATTGTCCGACTTGAGAAAAATGGGGCAAGAGCAATACAAAAACGCTGAAGGCAATTACACCACGTATGTTGCTTATGAAATTCACAAGAAGCACATGTACCGTTATCTAAAACAACAAGCCAAGTTGAATCAAAAACTCAATGATGCAGAACGTAAGATAATTGAAGAAATCATTGATGAGGAGTTAAAAAAAGCAGAGGCGCTCGGAGATTAACGCTGTCAAAAAGGCTTTCTAAAAATACAGAGATAATAAAATTCATAGACCTGATGAACGGTCACATCTTTAATTTCCTTGGGTAAAAACTCACTAGGACAATGATGAATGAGATTGTGCGAACTTAACACTTTAGAGAAGTATTGTCGTTCTATCCATGTTGCTTTATCATACAATTGTTCATCTAAAAAAACACCATAGCCACCGGGTTTTAAAACCCTTGTCATTTCATTCAATGCCAATTCGATGTTGGTATAACCGTTGATCGCTCCATAATTGGTTACAACATCAAAAGATTCATTGGCAAAAGGCAGCCGTGTGGCATCTCCAATCACCAAGTCCATCGGAATTTGCTGATTCTTTGCAGTTACCTGCAATTGACGAAGCATGGTTTCCGACAAATCAAACCCCGTTAATTCAGCGTTCATCTTCGTCCATCCATGTCTAAGCAATGAATTACCTGTACCGGTTGACACATCCAATAACCTTAATGGTTTGTTTTGACTTTTAAGCTGCTCTTGCAACGTTGCATGAATTCCAGCAAATGAACTAGAATAAACATATTTATCTCTTTCCAAGCTCAATTTTGCAGGAATTGCTGTCCACAGCAAATGAAAAAAATGCACGTGTTTGATCAAAAACAAACTGAGTACAGCAAAAATTGAGAAACCAAATAGCGCAAGAGGAAATTTAAAATTAAAAAAATTCAATGCCAAATAAGCTGAACCAAAAAGCGTCAACCAAGTACATAAAAAAATCAACCAATCCAATTTAGAGATGGCAAATGGCCTAGCTGGTAATGAAAGCAATGGCATCAATCGTTGATAAAACTTTCCCAAAAGACCATTATAGAAATCATCACGCAACCTTTTATCAGCCCATCCCAGTTGACTTTCATCCAATAAAAATGCAATGTCATTTTTGACTTCAAAATCAACACCACAGCCATCGCAATGGTAAGATTGTTTCCCTGCTTTCAAAGCAGAAGAGCATGTGGGGCATTGGTAAAAATTTTGCACGAGCTAAATATACAATTAAAAGTTAGGAAAAATACTTTGCCATGATCTGCTGCATTTTGACAGCCTCTGCTCTTGCAGCGTCTGCAAAATCCAATCCGTTGGAAGCGTATAAAATACTCCTCGATGCATTGATCAACAAACCACCATCAGGAGTCATGCCATGTTGAAGAACATCTTCAAGGCTCCCGCCCTGCGCACCAATACCAGGGACAAGTAAAAAGTGATTGGGTACTATTTTTCGCAACTCCATTAATGCGCTTGCTTGGGTGGCTCCAACAACGAACATAATGTTCTCGTCATTGCCCCATGATGCAACTTTACGCAGTACGGTTTGATACAACATCTCATCACCCATCTGTTGCAACTGAAAATCAATTGCACCTTTATTGGATGTCAAACCCAACACAATCGCCCATTTTCCTTCAAATCCCAAAAATGGTGTTACACTATCTTCCCCCATGTAAGGGGCAATCGTAACAGCATCGCAGGCATAGGTTTCGAAAAAAGTTTGGGCGTAATATCTACTTGTGTTTCCTATATCACCGCGCTTAGCATCAGCAACAATGAAATGATCTGTTCCAATATAATTGACCGTTTCCTCAAAAAGCTCCCAGCCCTTCTTTCCCAAGCACTCATAAAAAGCCAAGTTGGGTTTGTAAGCAACAGCCACATCGCGCGTCGCATCAATAATGGCTTTGTTAAATGCCAATGGATCTATTCCCGCTGGAATCAAATTCAAATCGATATCCAACCCTACACACAATAGCGATTTACGCTCTTGAATAATCGCTGCCAGTTTTTTTCGGTTCATAATTAATCGTTGTTACCCGCCAATAACTTCTCCGCATTTTCTGCGACTTGTAAGGCTTCTATTATATCTGCAATCTCCCCGTTCATCACGGCGTCCAAATTGTACAAAGTCAAATTGATTCGGTGATCCGTCATGCGTCCTTGAGGGAAATTGTATGTTCTAATTTTGGCTGATCGATCCCCCGTGCTCACCAACGACTTCCTCATTCTTGAGCGCTCTTCATGCCTGCGATTCACCTCAGCTTCAAATATTTTTGTTCGTAACATTTGCATGGCCTTCTCCTGATTCTCATGCTGAGATCGACCTTCCTGGCAAGCAACAATAACTCCTGTAGGAGCGTGTGTTAAGCGAACTGCAGACTCCGTTTTATTGACGTGCTGTCCCCCCGCACCACTGGCGCGATAAGTATCCCGATGAATATCTGCTGGATTAATCACGACGTCAAATTCCTCGGCCTCTGGCATTACAGCAACTGTGGCCGCTGAGGTATGAACCCTTCCTTGCGCCTCCGTTTCTGGTACACGTTGAACGCGATGAACACCACTTTCAAACTTCATTGTACCATACACATCGGCTCCTTGTATTTCAAAAACCACTTCTTTGAAGCCCCCCGCTGTACCCTCACTAATGTTCAGCACCTCATATCTCCAGCCCATATTGGCCACATATCGGGTGTACATTTTGAACAGGTCTCCGGCAAAAATAGCGGCTTCATCTCCACCTGTTCCACCCCTGATTTCAACAACACAATTTCGCTCATCTTCAGGGTCCTTTGGTATTAACATAACCTTGATCTCACTCTCCAAAGCATCTATTAATGGTTCTAACTCATCATACTCCATCTGAGCCAATTCCTTCAGTGCTGCATCTTCTTGACTGTATAAAATATCCTTGGCACCTTGGAAGTCATCCTTTGACTTCTTATACAACCTGCCCTTATCCACAATCTTCTCCAAATCCTTATACTCCTTCATCAATGAAGGGTAACGTTTCATATCTGAAATCACGGAGGGGTCTGTTATTAGTTTAGAAACCTCAACATACCTATCCTCAATAGCCAATAGGCGCTGCAACAAATCTATCATCAGTCGTTGTATTCAAATATTCCTTTGTCCGTTTCGATGGTCAACTTCTTCCCTTGACTCGCCTCAACACGCCCTACAATTTGAGCTTTAATATTCATTGAATGCGCAATCTCAATCATTTCAAGTGCATTGGATTCATCTGTATATATTTCCAAACGTTGTCCCATGTTAAAAACACGATACATCTCTTTCCAATCGGTGTTACTCTCGTGCTGAATCAAAGTGAATAAAGCTGGAATGGGCAACAAATTATCTTTGATGATATGCACATTGTCTATAAAATGCAACACTTTGGTTTGCCCTCCTCCACTGCAATGCACCATACCCTTTACAGATTTTCTATTCCAATCCAAAATCTTTTTCACCAAAGGTGCATAAGTTCTGGTAGGTGACAACACCAATTTACCCGCATCTAATGGTACTCCTGCAATGGGGTTTGTCAATTTTTGTGTACCTGTAAAAACAACTTCCAATGGAATATTCGGATCAAAACACTCTGGATATAAGGTGGCATATTCCTTTGAGAAAACATCATGCCTCGCTGAAGTAAGCCCATTACTACCCATCCCGCCATTGAATTCCTTCTCATAAGTAGCCTGACCATCAGATGCAAAACCAACAATAACCTGACCCGCAGAGATATTGGCATTATCAATCACCTCTGACCTTTTGATTCGGGCAATAACGGTGCTGTCGACAATAATCGTTCGAACCAAATCTCCTACATCTGCAGTCTCTCCGCCAGTGGTTTTTATACCAATTCCATTTTCATTCAGCTCCGCAACAAGTTCCTCTGTTCCTTCAATAATGGCCTTGATCACGTTACCAGGGATTAGCCCTTTATTCCTTCCAATGGTCGAACTCAACAGTATATTTTCAGTTACTCCGACGCAAAGGAGGTCATCCAAATTCATCACAACTGCATCCTGTGCAATTCCTTTCCAGACAGAAATATCACCTGTTTCTTTCCAGTACAAATAGGCCAAAGAGGATTTTGTTCCTGCGCCATCTGCATGCATCACCAATGCATAATCCTCATCTCCTGTCAGAAAATCGGGGACTATTTTGCAAAAAGCTTTAGGAAAAAGGCCTTTATCAACTTTTGCAATGGCTTCATGCACATCTTCTTTCTTTGCAGAAACTCCCCTAAGTTGGTATCGTTGTGAATCACTCATATTATTAAAAAAAAGCAGCGGGAATAACCCGCTGCAAAAGTAATATTTATTGATTGCTAATGATGTAAAACTTGCACCAAGTCTTCAACATTAAGGCTTCTTCGCTCCTGGTTTTGCACCATTTGTTTTAGCCCCTGGCTTTCCTTTATCTGGAGCGGGTGCTGGCGTATTATCAGGCTTGTTGGGATCAAAATCAGTCGCCAAAATGCGGAAAACTGTTCTGCGGTTCAACTGATGTGCAACTTCCTTATCCTCATTGGTAGACAATTGACCGATGAACTCCTCAGTTAAAATATCGCCTGCCTTGAAAGTCGCTTGATCCTTTTTTAAGGTAATGGGTTGAGCTTCTCCCTTACCCACAGGAACAATTCTACGACCATCAATTCCTTTGGATACCAAATAGTCATAACAAGTCTTGGCACGACCATCAGACAAAGCTTGATTGGCCTCAACACTACCTCTGACATCTGTGTGTGCTTCCAATTGAATCTTCCATGTCTTATTTTTTGCCAACAAGTCAAATAAATAATTCAAAGAATCTTGTGAGTTAACGGATTCATTCACCAACAACTCTGTTTTGTTGTATGGATACTGCACCGATGGCATATGATACTCAACATCTTTTTCAATGGGTTGAATAAAATACTCCTTGGCGAAGTTTGTATTCTCTTTCAGATTTCTTGTTGAAAAACGGTCTCCTTGAATTCCAATATAATCCGTTTTATCTACATCAACCATATAAGTATTATCCGCGAGAACTTGTGTATTGTCCAAATTGAAAGCTCCAGACTTATCTGTTGTCAATTTATACTCAGATCCATCTGTACTTTTAACCATAACATTGGCACCTTCAACTGGATTACCGGTCTTGTCATCATAAACATATCCCTGCATTGTAAATAACACCGGCACATCTTTGAATTGGTAAATGTCATCCTTGCCTTTTCCGCCTGGTCTATTGGATGTGAAAAAACCTGCATATTCTACATTATACAATTTCTTAGCACTGCGATCAATGATCAATGCGAAATCATCAGATGATGAATTTATTGGATGCCCCAAATTGGTTGGAGCTGAGAAACTCATATCTTCACCTTTGGTGGATTTAAAAATATCAAATCCGCCCAATCCAGGAATGGTATTGGATGAAAAATAAAGCGTGTTATCTTCCATCCATGGGAACATCTCATCTCCAACTGTATTGATATTTCCAAGATTCTTTGGCGCTCCCCACTGATCATTCTTCTTGTCATATGAACTATACCACAAATCCATTCCTCCTTTTCCTCCTGGTAAATTAGAAGCAAAAATCAAATGTTTATTGTCTGGCGATAAGCATGGATGTCCGAAAACAACACTGTCTCCATTGGTCTTATCAAATACAACTTTGATCGGAGCTTCATACTTTTCATTCATCACCTTAGACATTCTAATCTCGCAAGGATGATACTCTCCAGACTCATATTGACAAAAAGTAAAATACATTTCCCCAAAATCCTTTGTGTAACTCACAGGCCCTTCATTGTTATTGGAATTAATAACATTACCCAAAGGCTGTGGCGTTCCAAATTTCCCTTTGGGATCACGCGTTACAGAGAACAAATCCATAAAATCCTCACCCGTTTTGGGGTCGGAACCGCTACCCGCAGAAGACTTTCTTGAAGATGACAAAATAAAAGCATCACCATCCTTCCCTTTCTTGGCAGAATAATTCATGGCAAAGTCAAATTCAGGACTGCTGATTTCTCCAACCATTTCGACTTCAATCTTGGACTTCTGGTTTTTTAAATCAGCCGCATTTTGAGACAATGTAATTGCTTGATTCCCTTTCTCACGGTCACCTCCAGACTCTTGATAGCGTTTGAATTGGGCTACTGCTTCTTCATACTTCCCTTGCATCTGGTAACACAAACCCCAATTGTAGTGCAATTCAGGATTTGTTTTTCCATACATCGCCCTTCCTGACTTATCATACCACTCAATGGCCTCATTGTAACGGGTCATCATCCTGTAGCACTCTCCCACATTATAATACGATTGAGCCTTGATGGTTAAGTCTTTTATTTTAGGACCAGCAATCTTGTATTCTTCAGCGGCCTCCAAATACTGACGAGTCGCAAAATATGAATTTGCCTTCTTCAACTCTTTTTGTGACCATGCAGCTGTAATTGCACATCCCAAAACAAAAACCAACAATAATTTTTTCATGTTGTAAATTCTTTAATTCCTTCGGTTTGTATTGTTGCGAATATAACAAAAAAGAAATAGAGACCCAAAATGAGTCTCTATTTTATGAAAATCCTAAAGAGAGATTTAATTGGTAAACAACAATTCACTCATTTTGGGCAATGGCCAAGACTCATCCTCAACCAATAACTCTAGCTTGTCTGCTGATGCTCTTGTTAAATCCATGAGCGGTTTAATGGTTCCTGAAAACAATTTTGCTTGCTTCTCCGCATCCAAGGAATATGCCTTCTGCAGTTCAACCTTAATTGCATCTGCTCCTTTCTTCAGCGCATTAACTTCCTTGCTAATATCTTTAATCAAAGACAATTGAGTTGCAGCTGCATCTTTAAATTCTGCAGACGATAAAACGGCTTTCAAACCCTGCACATTATCCAACAAATCACTCTGATATCTCAAGGCTGCGGGAATAATGTTGGACATTGCTATGCTTGCTGTTAATGACGCTTCGATGTCTCTTCTTCTGCTGTAATTCTCCAATTCAATTTCATAACGTGCATGAATCTCTTCAGGAGTCAGGACATTCAAATCTTGGAACATCTTCTGAATCTTTTTATCTTTCCAAATAAGCAATGCTGAAGGAGTGTCAGTGAAGTTTGACAACCCTCTTTTCTTTGCCTCTTTCACCCATTCTTCACCATATCCATTTCCTTCAAAACGGATAGCCTTGCTCATCTTAATCAATCTTTGCAACTCCTTTAAAATTGCTTCGTCTTTGTCATCTCCTTTGGTAATTCTGGCGTCGACATCTTTTCTAAACTGTAACAATCTATTGGCAACGATGGTATTTAAAACAATCATCGCATTGGCACAATTGGCGCTGGATCCAACAGCTCTAAATTCAAACTTATTTCCAGTAAAAGCAAAAGGTGATGTCCTATTTCTGTCTGTATTATCCAACAACACCTGAGGCAATTTACCGATATTCAATTTCAATTCTATTTTATCTTGAGGTGTCATCTTACCTGCCTTAATGTTCTTTTCCAAATCGTCTAGCATGGCTGACAATTGCTCTCCCAAAAAACAACTCATGATGGCGGGAGGAGCTTCATTTGCACCCAAACGGTGATCATTACCGACAGAGGCGATACTTGCTCTTAGAACTTCTGCATTTTCAAAAATAGCCGCAACGGTGTTTACAAAGAAGGTAAGAAACTGCAAATTGGTTTTAGGATTTTTACCAGGTTTCAACAAATTTACTCCCGTATTGGTACTCAAGGCCCAATTGTTATGTTTACCGCTTCCATTCACCCCTTCATATGGCTTTTCATGCAGCAAAACTCTGAACTGGTGCTTTCTCGCAACTTTATCCAAAATATCCATCAGCAACTGATTGTGATCATTTGCCAAATTGGCTTCTTCAAACATGGGAGCAACTTCAAATTGATTCGGAGCTACCTCATTGTGTCTTGTGGTTACAGGAATGCCTAGCAAATGTGATTCATTTTCAAATTCCTGCATGAATCCCATGACACGGTCAGGAATGGATCCAAAATAATGGTCTTCCAACTGCTGTCCCTTTGCTGGTCGGGCGCCAAACAAAGCACGACCGGTCATCGCAATATCAGGACGGGCATTGTGCAAAGCCTCGTCAATTAAAAAATACTCTTGCTCCCAGCCCAATGTCGTATTTACCTTAACTACTTCTTTATCAAAATATTGACAAACAGCTGTGGCTGCGTGATCAACGGCATGCAACGCTTTCATCATGGGCATTTTGTAATCCAATGCATGTCCAGTGTATGAAATGAAAATGGTTGGGATACACAAAGTGTTTCCTACGATGAAGGCTGGTGATGATGGATCCCACAGGGTATAACCACGTGCCTCAAAAGTATTTCTGATTCCTCCGCTTGGAAAGGATGAAGCATCTGGCTCTTGTTGAAACAACATTGTACCTTCAAATTTCTCAATGGCACGACCATCTCCCAATGGTTTAAAAAAGCTATCATGCTTCTCCGCGGTGGCACCTGTCAATGGCTGAAACCAATGCGTGTAATGGGTTGCACCTTTGCTCATTGCCCACTCTTTCATTGCTGATGCAACATGATCTGCAACACCTCTATCAATGCGCACACCCAAGTTGATGCACTCCATTAATTTTTCGAAAACATCATCCGTCAAATACTCCCTCATCCTGAAAGGAGAGAACACATTGGAACCAAAATAATCCGAAATTTTAGCACTAGGCGCAGTAACGTGATTGGGCTGGCGTGTATTCAATTCTGCCAAAGCCTGAAAGCGGGTCATACTCATAGAAAATTATTTTTTCGCAAATATACCCCTCATTTTTTAACCCAATCATCAAAAAATCTTATTTTTTTTCATCCCTCCCCCCACATATTAGGGGAGTAGTTGTCATTTTTTCTTTTTTATCCAATTCCCATCAGCCTTTTCCATCCAAATTCCTTCATCCAAAAGCAACCGCAATCTTGACCATGCCTCATCTCTCATTTCAGCCGTTGATAATGATTCCAGATGACTTATGTGAAACTCTTCTTTCAAAAACAACTCATCTACCGCAGATAACTTTTTAAGATCTCTAGAAGCTGTGGTACATCGATCACAAACTCCGCAAGTATCCGATACATTGCCAAAATATCGATTCATCCAAACCGAACGGCAATCCGTTGTGTTAATGTAATTCCATATGGCTTCCCACTTTTGCGCATCTCGAATTCTGAGTTTCTCCAATTTCTCCTGCGGTATAATCAATGATGATGGGTGCACCCTAGCAAGAATAAAAGTTACGGTAGGCGATTCAAACTGTGGGGTGTAGTCACAAATCTTCATTTCATTCAATGCAACCAATTTCTCTTTCAACAATGCCTGTGAGGTCTTCATTTGCTTAGCCACTTGCCATTCATCTATTCTTATTTCTTGAATATCAGAAACACCGTACATTCTAAGCAAAGCATCAACTACATTTCTATAACGCAAATTCTTGTCCTTAAAAACAACAAGTTGTTCATGTGAAAGTAAAAAACGAATGATCGATGGATGTGAAAACGACTCATTCAATTGAATAAATCCACAAGATTGAAGAATGTTGAGTGATGCAAAAATTTGTTTCTGAGGAATTCCTGAGCGTTGGGCCAACTCTTGCCATTGCATGGCAAAAATTTCACCTTGCCCTTCACCAATGGGCAATTGGTATCCATCTGCTAAATATTGATACACCCTTTGAATAATTTCTCTTTCAGGGTATTGCTCTGCAATTTTTTTATCAACCTCTAACTTATCTGACGCATGAAACATCAATAGTCCATAAGCCCGCTGCCCTCCTCGACCAGCTCTTCCTGCTTCTTGAAAATAGGCTTCCGGATTTGCTGGCGGTTCCCAATGAACAACAGCTTGCACATCGGGCTTATTGATTCCCATTCCAAACGCATTGGTTGCTACCATTACTTGAACTTCGTTTGACATCCATTGCTCTGTGGACTCTCTTTTTTCTATAACGCCAAGACCTGCATGATAGTATTTTGCTGAGATGCCCTGCGATACCAACCATCTACAAATCTCCTCAACACGCAATCTCGACTGAGCATACAGAATTAGTGACCCTTTGAAACCCTTAACCCATTTGAGTAGCTGGGTTGATTTGTCTTGAGATTCAATAACTCCGTAAGCCAAGTTCACTCTGGTCAATTCTCCTTCAATAATCTCACAGCTGTTCAATTGAAGTCTCTCAACAATTTCTTGTTTCACATCTCGTGTTGCCGTTGCTGTCAAAGCCAAAATTGGAACTTTGGGATGCCATGATTTAATCTGTGCAATTTCTAGGTATGCAGGTCTAAAATCGTGCCCCCATTGTGCAATGCAATGAGCCTCATCCACCGCAATAAGCGATAGTGGCATCTTCTGAAGATGCAATTGAAAAACCTTATTGAGTAATCTCTCCGGAGAAACATAAAGAAACGAAACATCACCAAAAACACATTCATTCAAAGCCCAATCTACCTCTCTCTTTTTCATGTAAGAAGAAACCATTTTTGCTTTGATTCCTCTGCTATTTAAATCATCCACTTGATCCTGCATCAAAGCTGTCAATGGAGAAATAACCAAGCAAAGACCTCCTTTAACCAAAGTGGGAACCTGGTAACAAATACTTTTACCACCACCTGTCGGCAATAGCGCTAATGTATCGTGATCAGAAAGTACTGAATGCACTATAGAATCTTGAGGTATTCTGAAATCAGAATATCCCCAATACTTGTGTAATATTTCTTTGGCGCGATTCACTTGGGCAAAGGTCACTAAATTTGTTCAAACTTTTAGCAATGCATATCTATCAACCCAAAGATTGGTTCACTTTTATTTTCAAAGTCCACAAGAGTGAAACTTTTCAGAAGCTTATCCCAATGATGATATTTATCGGACTATACACCGGGCTTGTTGTCTATTTGGAATATGAATATTTGCATTGGGAACAAGATCCTTTCATTAGAAACTTAACAACGGTTCAAACACTATTGGGTTTTGTACTTTCACTGCTATTGGTTTTTAGGACAAATACAGCATATGACCGCTGGTGGGAGGGCAGGAAACTATGGGGAAGCCTAGTAAACAATAGCAGAACACTTAGCTTGAAACTCAACGCTATTTTTAGCGAAGACGACACGGAGAATCGGCTGTATTTCCAAAAAGGAATTTCATTGTATGCACATGCTTTGAAACAACATTTAAGATCTCACGATATTGAAGTTGAATTAGATGAAGAATGGGGTAAGGTAAGAGGGCAGCATCACATTCCCAATCAAATCGCCAAACGAATGATTCAAAGGGTATACGATTTGGAAAAAACGGGACGCATTAATGGATCAACATTACTTTCGGTTCAGACTGAACTCAATGAATTTCAAAATATCTGTGGTGGATGTGAACGAATAAGAAACACACCCATTCCCTTTTCCTATAATGTTTTTGTTAAAAAATTCATCTTCTTCTATGTCATGACATTACCTTTTGGTTATGCCTTACAACTGCATTGGCTCTGTATTGGACTTTCATGTATCGTCTTTTACGCATTGGCAAGCTTAGAAGTCATTGCAGAGGAAATCGAAGATCCATTTGGGAATGATAGTAATGATATTCCAACGGATATGATTTGCGAGACCATCGAAAACAATACAAAACAAATACTGTTATAGTTCATCTGTAAAAAAGATGTATTCTATTGAATCAATGAGATGTAAGAACGTGTATAATCTTTAACATATCCGCAGATTTCATAACGTTTGATAAAGATTGTTTGCGATCTAAAATATCTTTAATGATGAACTTTGATATCCTCCAAGAAATACAGGAACTGCTGCTACCATCATTAATTCAATCTAAATTGACATTTCAGGACATGTAATCTGTTCCAATTCACTTAGAAAAAGACATTACTTTTCATTGCTTTAATCATCACACAACTTATTGAATCTAACACTGGATTCATTTCAAAAGCCATGTATTTATAAAAGGCTAGCGATTGATCTTATTAAATGAAAAGCCAAGGAGAAAATATATAGTTATATATAGTTCAGCTTGCTGAACTGGCGGAGACTAGAGCATTCAATGCCATATCGCGAAAAATATTGAAAGACTTTAAAGCCATTTCGAAGCACCTGAATCCTTGATGAATCAATACCAAAGTTGAAACTGTCCATTCAAAAATAGGAGTCAACCCTTACCAAATAGAAGTTTTCGATGCATTCAACACAACTCTACGGACTGAATACTTATTTTATTCAAGTCCCTGGTGGGTAGTTTATACCGATATGAACCAGATTCACCTACAACTTTGACATAATATAAAACAAAAAACCCTCAGTTTACACTGAGGGTTTTTCGAAGATCGGCGACGACATACTCTCCCGGCTTTTGGCCAGTACCATCTGCGCTGGTTAGCTTAACTTCTCTGTTCGGAATGGGAAGAGGTGGACCTAACCGCAATAATCACCTAAAAAAGATTGAAATATTGATAGAGTTTA
>CANEVR010000034.1 GCA_947442505.1 Flavobacteriales bacterium
AAATCTACTTTGGGTGACATTGGCGCTTTGGCTGCATTGAAAGAAAAGATGGAAGGCAAGGGAGAATAATCCTAAAACCTACGTTAATAAGTATTGAAAAGGCTATCCGAGAGGATGGCCTTTTCTTTTACCTTTTCATCAATGAAAAATTGGATATACTTCGGTGTCAGTCTATGGATCATGGTCTTGATTCCAACATGGGCTAGCGCTCAAAAATTTGAACAAGATTTTTGGACCAAAATGGAATCCGCTGACACCACTGGATTGTTGTTGATTGCCAAACAATGGGAAGCCAAACATCCGAATGACCCAGAACTCTATGTTGCATACGCCAATTACCACAGCAAAAAAGCTTTTAAAGAATTGGTACAAATGACAACAGAAAAACCTGAAGGGGTAGAGTTTCTTGAATTAACCGACAGCCTCGGAGGAAATGGCGGCTATCTCTACAGTGAGATGACAGTCAACGACAGCAGTGTTCAAACCGCTGTACGCTATTTGGATTTGGCCATTCAAAAATTCCCCAACCGATTGGATTTTAGATTGGGTAAAATATATTTAACCCGAGAAAGTGAGCATTGGGATTGGATGGAAACGGAAATAGTTGCCACACTGAACCAATCGTCCAAATTGGAACACCGATGGAAGACGGAACACAATGAAAAAATAAAAGAGGCTCAACCCTTCCTTTATTCATCATTGCAAGAAACCTTTTATGTCCTCTTTGAATCTGGTCTTCCCTTTGCCTATGACATCATCGAAAGAAGTTCACGACTCATCATACAACAGCAAGATCAAAACGTCATCGCATTGTCCAATATAGCCACTTGCTTAATGATGAAAGAGAAACACCTTGATGCGCTGACATTCTTGAATAAGGCATACCAAATATCGCCCAATGACATCATCATTGTAGGCAATGAAGCCTTCTGTCATTGGCGTTTGGGGCATTTTGAAGATGCCAAACGCTTTTATAAGATTGCCTTAGAAATGGCCAAAGCGCAAAACAATCCTGAAGATGTCTTGTACTACGAAGAACAAATTCAAGAAATGGATCAGCAGATTGACAACAAATGATTCGCCTCAGCAGCCTCGTAATTGGACTCCTTATTTCTGCCTGGTCACTGGCTCAAGGTTTGACATTGGTGGACCTCAACCTGCGTTATGACAATCCCGCCGACGGTGAAAACGCTTGGGGCAATCGAAAAAATAGCACACTGTCTTGGCTGAAAAATCAGCAAGCCGATTTGTATTTTATTCAAGAAGTATTGCACCATCAATACCTTGACCTACAAGAACAATTGGCGGGCTATCAATCTTATGGTTTGGGTCGTGAAGATGGACAAGAGAAAGGCGAGTACAGTCCAATATTCTTCAAATCGGAACGGTTTGAGATGATAGAATCCATGACCATTTGGCTTTCGCCTACCATCAACACACCTAGCAAAGGATGGGATGCTGCCTGTGAACGAATTGCAACCGTTGTGGTTTTAAAAGACAAAAAAGACGATCAGCCATTGCTTTGCATCAACACCCATTGGGACCACGTTGGTAAGGTCGCACAGGACAACAGCGCTGACTTGATCAGTTCCTTACTTCATTCTCTACCTTCAAGGTATCAGATTGTGGGAGGAGATTTCAATGTCACCGCTTCACATCAGGGGATTCAAGCCCTATCCACACAGCTGCATTTGATTAAAAATGATGACCCAAGAAATACCTACCATGGCTTCAGTAAGGAAGTATCCAGCTCGATTGGAGCCATTGACATGGTATTTTCATCTGATGCCCTAAAGGCAACAAAAGTTGAATATTTCCGTCTTTCATCCGAGGGTACATTGCTCTCTGATCATGACGCCATTTCCGTTGAATGGATAAAAGTATCAAATGACTAAAGCCAATAAAACCAATGCCCAATAGTATGAAAACAAGATTCAACATATCTTTTACATCACTCATTCTCTTGATGCTCTGTGCATTTTCGTCAATGGCACAATTAGACTCTGCTGCTTTGGCATTTGAAAAGTCTAATCTATCGCGTGAGAGTTTTGAAAATGACCGACCAAATGAAAGTCTCAAGCACATGTTGGAGGCGCACCGATTGGACCCCAACAACATCATCTATACTTTTGAATCCGGTTACTTGCAATACCTCCTAAAAGACTACAAAGGTGCAATTCAAACCATGGCACCGCACGTGCAGCACAATGATGCCATGCCTCCGTTCTTTCAATTCTTAGCCAATGCGTATTTCATGAATCATCAAGTGGATGAATCCATCACACTTTTGGATGTTGCCCTAAGCAAATTTCCAAAGAGTGGAATGCTCCATCTTGAAAAAGGGAATATACTGGCCGAAAAGAAAGAACCTGGTCAAGCACTTTTCTTTTACCTCAAAGGCATCGAAGCAGAACCCAATTTTGCCCTCAACTACTACAAAGCGGCCATGATTTATTTCCAACAAAATCAAATCGCCGATGGACTTTTGTTGGGTGAAACATTTATGAATTTGGAGCGAGATTCCCCTTACACAGAATACATGAGTGCTGAGTTGTACAAACAAACAAAGCTTGGACTACAAATCGACAGCAGCGGACAATGGATCACGCATTGGTGTCATTCAATGAAAGATGATCCAACCATCTCACGAGAAACAGTTTTGGAGCATCCTGGATTTTGTCAAGCATATGCCTATCTCGCGCAACGCTGTGATCAGAGTAAAATCTTTCAACTTGATCTGGCCAGTATATCGGCATTCAAAGAAAACATCTTGGAATTGTATTACCTAGAGGACTTACAAAACATTTATGGAGAACCCATTTTTGAATTTCAGCGGGTCATCTTTGAGCAAGATCACTTTGAAGCCTACAACCATTGGTTAATGATGATTGGAAATCCGGAGGAGTTTGGACTTTGGAAAGAAAGCAATCCAGACAAATGGAGTTCCTTTGTTCAATGGTTCAACCGTTTTCAACTGCAGTTTCCAGAGAATGAATAACTGGCTTGGCGTCTTTTTATTCTTTGTTGGAAGTGGATTTACCAACTGCTCTGCACAAACAATAGAAACCCAAAAACTGGAATTTCTCATTGGTCACCTTCAAGCGTTCCAAGACGGACACTTGGTTCATGACGACCAACAATTCCATCATGTTACAGAATTGCCTTTTCAATTTGCAACAGACAAATCGTATGTTGTAGATTCCTTGCATTTTTTATTAGGGGTTGATAGTCTTCAACATGAAATGGGTATTGTTGGAAATGGTTTGACGCCAATAAACGGAATGTATTGGGCGTGGCAGAGTGGATACATTTTTGTCAAATGGGAAGGATACATTCAAAATGAGAATGATAAAGCGATTCAACCATTCACTTTTCATTTGGGTGGATTTCAATCTCCATTTCGCTGCGATCAATCCTGCTCGATGGTCTTAAAAAAAAGCAAACCGTTGAACGAGCTCCAATTGTCTTTCAAGCCAACAAATGAGCTTCTTCAATTTGTTTTAGAAAGCGATTTTGAAATCATGTCGCCACAACCGGCGGCCGTTCAAATGATGAAACTCTTTAGCCAATGCATCAGCGTTCAATAATCTTCATCCTGCTTTTCTTGTTTCTGTTATTGGGTTTCAAATGGACTTCAACACACTACCCCATTCCCCAAGGATGGCCAGCGCCATTGTACTCATTTCAAGTCAATGCCTACGATACTGCTCAAGTTCGATTGGGAAAGTATTTGTTCTATGACCCAATACTCTCTCGCGACAGCACCATCTCATGTGCAAGCTGTCACTCATCCTACAGTGCCTTTGCCCATACTGATCACCCCACTTCTCACGGCATTGATGAACGAAAAGGAATGCGCAATGCACCTGCTCTTTTCAACTTAGCTTGGAATAAAAGCTTCATGTGGGACGGCGCCATTCACCATTTGGATTTCCAAGCTGTTGCGCCCATTACCGGAAAAACGGAGATGGACAACAACCTTGAAAACATTGTCCTAAAAATCAAAAAACAACAACGCTACGTTCAGGCTTTTAAAATGGTTTTTCCGAATGAAGAAATCAATGCCAACTTATTGCTGCGTTGCTTGAGTCAATTTCAATTGTCATTGATTTCAGCACAATCCAAATACGATCTGGTGCAAGACGGTAATGAGGTAATGTCTCCGAAAGAAAAAAACGGCCAAATACTGTACACCGAACATTGCGCCAGCTGCCACATCGCGCCACTTTTCACGAATCAGGAATTGATGTATTCCAAATTCCCCAACAATGCGCGAATCGATTCAGGTCGATACGCCATCACCCATTTGGCCAAGGATACTTTCTTATTTAAAGTTCCTTCCTTGAGAAATCTGGCCTTCACCTATCCCTATTTTCATGATGGGCATCAACCACAATTGCGGGCTGCCATCCGAGAACACGGTTCCACGATAAAAGAGAAATACCATTTGACTGAGGATGAGATCAGTCTAGTCATTTCCTTCTTACAAACTTTGGATGATCCCACTTTTGTTTTCAATGCTGAACACCAATTTCCAAAAACTTTCTTTCGCCATTAATTGTTAGATTTGACCATGCAACCCAACGAACTACTCCACATTGAGAACCAAGCCATTCAATTGATCAAAAGAACAGGTCAATGGATGTTGGAACAACGCGTCAATCCCATTGATATTGAAATCAAAACGCCCAACAACTTGGTCAGCTTCGTGGACAAAGAAAGCGAACGTCAATTGGTGGCTGGTTTATCTGAAATCTTTCCTTTGGCGGGTTTCATTGCTGAGGAAGGAACGGGAGAGCGCGCTGAGGTTTGGAATTGGGTGATTGATCCCCTGGATGGCACCACCAATTTTTTACATGGTGTTCCCATTTGGTGCATCAGCGTTGCACTTTGTTACAACCAACAAGCTGTGATTGGTATCATCTATGACCCCAACCAAGATCAATGTTTTCATGCGGTGAAAGACAACGGCGCCTTTCTCAATGATACGCCCATTCATGTGAGTCATCAAACCAGTTTACGCGATGCGCTTTTGGTTACGGGATTTCCATATGACGACTTTGGACGGGAAGAGCAATACATTTCATTGTTCCGTGCATTGATGAAAAACACCCGAGGCATTCGTCGATTGGGCAGCGCAGCTTTGGATTTGGCATGGGTAGCTTGCGGACGATTCGAAGCTTTTTATGAATATGGTCTCAATCCTTGGGATGTCGCAGCGGGAGCCATCATCATTGAAGAAGCTGGAGGACAGGTCACTGGATTTCATGATGGACATCCCATCTTCGAAGAAGACATCTTGGCCTCCAACACACACATTCACCAAGAACTGCGGAAAATCATACAACTTCACTTTACATTATAATCGCACCATCGCGGTAGTTTCAATTTTTTAGGTTAAATTCGTTTTAACCTTAAACCTGACCTATGCGAAAATTGCTATTCCTTGTATTGTCTTTTGTTGCAACCATTCAAATCCTTGCTCAGGCTCCCATCAATGACGACTGCACCAATGCGACGCCTTTGACCATCAATGGAGACACCTTGATCTTCAACAATGAATCAACCATTATTGATGCCGCCAACCCAACATGCGGCGGCGCAACGGCCATCAAAGATGTGTGGTTCAGCTTTGTGTACTCCGGAGGCAATATCAGCATTACTTCTCACCTCATTGGAACATTGACCGATACGCGTATGGCACTATACAGTGCTTGTGGAGGCAATCAATTGGTTTGCAATGACGACTTTGGTGGAACTTACGCTTCGCAAATCAACTTGGGCTGCGCAACTTTGACCATGGGTGCTACCTACTACCTTCAAGTAGGAGGTTACCAAAGCTTAACGGGTACATTTGGTTTGTCAATATTGTCTACTCCGGTTGTGGACTGCACCAACCCCAATGCTTCCAACTACAATGCCTGCGCCACCATTGATGGTGGAAACTGTGTCATTGCCAACGCAAATGATGCTTGTGACAATGCGGTTCTTTTACTTCCCAATACCGGCGCTGTCAATACCACCAACATTGATGCCTCAGCTGGAGCCACACCTGGATGCGGCGGAGCCATTAGAGATGTTTGGTTCAAGTTTGTATACCAAGGAGGTAATTACACATTAACTACTGCTGCTTCATCCGCAACTGACACCACACAACTGGTAGATACACAGATGGCCATTTACGAAACGTGCGGAGGCTCCATCATCGCTTGCGATGATGACGATGCCGCTGGAAATTACAGCATGATTCGCTTTGGCTGCCCGCAAGGAAATGGAACTGGCGGTGCATTTGAGGATGATCAATTGGAAATTGGTCATACCTACTTTGTTCAAGTGGGTGGTTACAATAATGGAGAAGGTTTGTTCTCTATTTTATTAACCACTGCAACGGTGGCCGGTTGCACCGACCCCGACGCCAGCAATTACAATACTTGTGCGACCCAAGACAATGGAACTTGTGAATTCCCGCCCATTGCAGCCGGCTTCAATTACAATGTAGTAGCCGCTGCACAAAATTGCTATACAATACAATTCAACAATACGAGCCAAGGAAACCAAGTCAGTCACCAATGGACCTTTGATAGCAGTGCGGACATCATGAATTCCAATATGGAAAATCCAATTGTAACGTATCCGGGAGCAGGTGTCTACAGTGCGACTTTGGTTGTTACTGACCCGATGGGCGTGAGCAGCAGCAGCACGCAAAACGTAGTTATTACTGAAGTGCAAATCCTCACCATTGATGTTACCTCGGACAATCTTCCGCAACAAACCACGTGGAAAGTATTCAATGCTGACAACACACTTGTTGCTCAGGGAACAACCAACGACGCCACCTTGTGCATTGCCAATGAATGTCATCGTGTTGAATTTTATGACACCGGAAACAACGGTATCTGCTGTAACAATGGGAATGGCGCATTCAACATTTTCTTGAACGGGGTTTCAGTAGCGACAGGTGGAACTTTTGCCAACTACACTTTTGTAGAAGTCAATTGCGCACAAGGATCAACATGCGAAGATCCCATCGTTGCGTCACTGGATACCCTTGTCGTTCCTGCGCCCAATACCTGGTATGTATTCACCCCCAGCGTCAATGGACAATACAGAATAGGAACATGTGGCGTCGCGAATTGCAACACCACCATTTGGATGTATGACTATTGCAACATGGCCAATTTTGATGAAAGCAATGCTGCCACTTATACGTACAATGATGATTTCTGCGGTGAGCAAGCTGAAATCACGCCCTACCTAGAAGGAGGAGTGACGTATTATATTCGTATTGGCGATCACAACAACGATTGCGGAACTGGATCCTACCAAATCTATTTTGAATACATGGGCCCAGTGCAAGGATGCATGGATGAATTGGCTTGCAACTACAGTCCTTTGGCCGAAATGCCTGCGACATGCTATTACAACGGAGATCCAAATTGCAACAATTTAGGTCCAGACTTATCTGTCGATGGCAACCTGCTTTACACCTCCATGTACCAAACCACCATCAACGGAACAGACGCATGTTTGGTTAGCGAAGGCTGTTTGCAAGGATTGGGCAACCGAGAAATTATTCGCTTCTCAACAAGAATCGACAACATTGGAAACCAAGATTATTTTATCGGAGTTCCCAATACCACCAACGATCAATTTGTATGGGATCTCTGTCACAACCACTACCATTACTCTGGATATGCAGAATATGAATTGTACGATGACGCAGGAAACTTGATGCCCGAAGTGGGATTCAAGAATGGTTTCTGCGTTTTGGATTTGGGGTGCGTTACAGGGGTGGCCAAATTTGGATGCGGCAATATGGGAATCACTGCAGGTTGCTATGACGTGTATGGAGCTGGGCTACAATGCCAATGGGTAGATGTCACCGATGTTCCAGCGGGAACCTATCATCTTGTATTAAAAACCAACTGGGACCATGATCCTGATATGCTAGGACATTATGAATTGGCCTACAACAACAACTGGGCACAAGTATGTTTCAGCTTTGAGCGAGACAGCTTGGACCAATTGACCAACTTCCAAAAACTGCCGATGTCCGCCTGCGGATTGTTGACGGACTGCTTGGGACAACCCTTTGGAAACGCCCAACCTGACTGTCAAGGAAACTGTCCTGGACAAGTAAAAAAAGGAGACATCGCCACCGACTTGATGTATGATTTGGGAGACATTTACGCTTACGGCAATGCTTCGGTTGCAGAAAATCTTGGTGCAACCGATTGCAACGATTTGAATGAGGATGGTGTGGTGAGCATTGCGGATGCCACATACTTGGATCAGTGCATTCACACCCAACAAGATCAAGGCATATTGCCAGGATTGATGGAGCCCTGCGCTTGGGACCCTGAAATCGTCGACATCAGCGAGACGGCCACATTGGGTATAACCAACTTGAATACCACTGAAGGATATTTTGATGTCACCATCACCAACGCGGATGGCATGGTGAATGCGATGCAATTTGACATCAGTGGAGCCACCATCATGAGCGTAGAAAGTTTGTTGCCCAATACAACTTGGAGTTCGCACATTTTCTTTGAAGACGAAGGCACCAAGATTGCCGCTTTGGGTCATTTGGGCACCATGATTCCTGTGAACTTCACTCCCCTACCCATATTGCGTGTGCACTACGCCAACATCAACAACAATGAAATTTGCATCGGCAACATCGACGAAGTCATCAATGTTTTCATGCACAACATTTTGACACAAGTGGGACCCTGTGTTCCAGTAAGTGAAATGATCAACAATCCCGTTTTCACCGAGTCCAATTGTGTCAGCAGTCCTGTTGTATTTACAGACAACAGCTTTGGCAATACCACACGTACTTGGTATTTCCCAGGAGGAACGCCAGCTGTTTCAAATGACAATGAAGTTGCTGTACAATACAGCGCCTTGGGCACCTACAGTTTTGGGTTGGTCATTACCGATGGCAACTACAGCGACTCTGTATGGTACGAAAATGCCATTCAAATTTCAGAAGCCATCACCTACTATCTAGACAATGACGGAGATGGCGAAGGAAGCGACAACACCACCCTTGCCTGCTCAACACCCATTGGCTATGTCACCAACAGCAATGATTGTGACGATATGGACAATGCCATTTTCACCTCCGCTGTTGAGACTTGTAACAACTTGGATGACAATTGCAACAGCCAGACAGATGAAGGATTTGATCAGGACAATGACGGATACAGCGCTTGTCAAGGGGATTGTGACGACAACAACGGCATTGCCCATCCGCAGGCATTGGAATTGTGCAACAATGTAGACGACAATTGCAACAACATCACCGATGAAGGATTTGACAATGATGGAGATGGATTCACGCTGTGCAATGGCGATTGCAATGACAGCAATGCTGCCATGAATCCTACCACACCCGAAACCTGCAATGGCTTGGACGACAATTGTGATGGATTGGCTGACGAGGGATTAACAATACCATGGTACAATGATATCGACCAAGACGGATACGGAGCAGGCGTTGCTTCGTACTTCTGCATTCAGCCTGTGGGTATGGTAACCAACGATGCGGATTGCGATGACAGTGATCCGATGTTGAATCCTGCTGCGGTTGAAGTATTGGACAACACGGACAACGACTGCGATGGGTTTGTGGATGAAGGCGCGGTGAATAGTGTATATGATTTGGACTTGGTTGACTTGACCTTAATGCCCAACCCAGCCCACAACCAAGTTGTTATTTATACCAATGCGCACATTGGACAGGTAAAAGTAAAAGCATTTGACCAACAAGGTAAAATCATAGACACATTCCAATATACAGGACAGCGCACGGAAATCAATGTTTCCAGCTGGGCTGCAGGAGTCTATCAATTGGTATTTGAAACGGCCAATGGCTATGGGATGAAAAGGTTGGTGGTGGAGTAATCCAACATTTGACTATTTCGCCTTTCTGAGCATTAATTCCGCTACCTTTGGTTGCCATGGATGACAATGCCTTTTCTTATGCGGGATTAACTGCAGATGATGTGACTGCGGCCCGCAAGCAGTGGGGTGATAACCGTTATGTCTTTGAAAAGGACTATACCTTGCTCAAAACAATCTGGCGACTCGTCCAAGAGCCCATGATTGTCCTGCTTGCCATTGCCTCTATCATCTATTTTATCAGCGGCGCCATCAGCGATGCTTTCTTCATTCTGTTCGCCATTGTTTTTCAATCTGCCATTTCCCTATATCAATTCAATAGAAGCAACAAAGCCCTCAACAAACTCAAAGCCTTCACTGCTCCTTCCTGTAAGGTCATTCGTGACCACAAAGTAATCACCATCCCGACCGAAGAAATTGTCATTGGAGACTACCTAATTCTCGAAGAAGGCGGTCGTGTCGCTGCCGATGGAACCATTATAAAAGCCCATGATTTCTCGGTGGATGAATCCATTCTCACCGGCGAATCATTGCCCGTTTCCAAGAATGTTAACACCACAGACAACACCGTTTATGCAGGGACACATGTTTGCACGGGAATGGCAGTCATCATCGTCTCGCAAGTTGGACTACACACCCAATTGGGAAAAATAGGAAAGAGCTTGGAAAGCATCCAGGCCACATCCTCCCCACTCGAAATACAAGTGAACCAATTCGTTAAACTCATGTCCATCATCGGGTTGATTGTATTTGCTGTGGTGTGGGTATTCAACTATCAGCACAGCCATCTTTTTTTGGATAGTCTGCTGCAATCCTTGACCTTGGCCATGAGCATTCTGCCCGAAGAAATCCCTGTTGCCTTCTCCACCTTCATGGCGTTAGGCGCATGGCGTTTGATGAAGTTGGGCATCGTTGTCAAGCAAATGAAAACCGTCGAAACGCTGGGAAGTGCCACCGTCATTTGCACTGACAAAACAGGCACCTTGACGGAAAACAAAATGAGTGTTGCGCAAATCTATGTGCACGCCGACCGCTCTTTCTTCAGTCCAAAATCAGCAGCCAACGACTCAACGCAACGTGTGATTGAGATGGGCATGTGGGCCAGTGAGCCCCTTCCCTTTGACCCCATGGATTTGGCTTTGCATCAAACCTATTCCAAGCATTGTTCATCGGATCAACGCAAAGACTATCATTTGGTTCATGAATACCCTTTGTCCGGACAACCTCCGATGATGACGCACATCTATCAATCGGAGAATCAACCTCCGATCATCGCCTGCAAAGGAGCACCAGAGGCGATCATACAAGTATGTAATCTGAGTCCTGCCGAAAAAATAGAAATAGATAACGCCATCGAAGCCATGGCCCAACATGGCTTCCGCATTTTAGGAATCGCTGCATCAAAAGAAAATTTTGAAAGTTATCCCAAAACACAACAAGAAATTTCGTTTCAATTCTTGGGTTTGGTCGCGTTTTACGATCCTCCCAAGGCCAACATCTCAGCTGTCATTGCGGACTTCTATCGTGCAGGATTAGCCGTCAAAATCATCACCGGCGATAACGCCAGCACCACTTGTTCCATTGCCAAACAAATTGGATTGCGTGATGCTGATCAGTCCATCGATGGGCAAACATTGATGAAGCTATCGCCTGAAGAATTGAAGAACGCGGTAAGAACACATTCCATTTTCACCAGAATGTTCCCTGAGGCCAAACTCAAAATTATTGAGGCTTTAAAAATGGATCAGCAGATTGTGGCCATGACAGGAGATGGTGTCAATGATGGCCCAGCGCTCAAAGCTGCTCACATCGGGATTGCCATGGGAACCAAAGGTTCAGAGATGGCCAAGCAAGCATCCGCCATGATTTTGCTTGAAGATGATTTATCATTGATGGTCACTGCCATTGAATCGGGAAGAAAGATTTATACCAATCTAAAGAAAGCAATTCAATACATCATTTCGATTCACATTCCCATTATCCTCACTGTATTTATTCCATTGGTCTTTCACTGGCCCTACCCCAATCTTTTTTCACCTATTCACATTTTATTTTTTGAATTGATCATGGGGCCAACCTGCTCGATTCTTTTCGAGCGAGAACCAGTCGAATTGGAAATCATGCAACAAAAACCCAAACGTTGGAGCAATCAATTTTTCAATTGGCGGGAGTTGACCACCAGCCTTCTTCAGGGATTGGTCATCAGCGCTGGAATGATGGTGATCTACCAGATGGGATGTCAAAGGGAATGGACAGAAGCAGAAATTAGAACAGCTTGTTTTGTTACCCTTATCTCAGCCAACATCATGCTGACGTTGATCAATCGATCGTTCTACCATTCATTGTTCACGACCATTCGTTACCGCAATCCACTCGTCCCTTTGATATTGGGAATTACCATTTTATTGGTGGCAGCCATACTTTATTTGGTTCCCATCCGCGATTTCTTTGACTTTGATGCCTTGACCATTTCAATGATGGCGTGGAGCGTGGGAGTTGGTGTGATCTCGGTTTTGTGGTTTGAAATATGGAAGGGATATCAACGGTCAAGGAAAAAATCATAATCACTATATTTGAAGGGGATTGACAAACACTCCATTCATGCCCTACGCAAAATTTAAATGACCAGATGATACAGAAAATCAAACAACTCATTCGCCCTTATTTCATCAACTATATTGCCAGAGAAATTCCTTTGCAATGGACGCAGAAAAAAGAAAGTACGCAATTGGTTCAATGGTTCGGGAGCGCTCCTTCAATAAAACCACCGGTGAGCAAGTTTTGCACCTTGATTGAAAAACGCGCCATCATCACCAATGCACAAGGAGAAAAACCCTTGTGGGAAGGATACCAAGGAGCAACCAAAACAACACGCAGTTCCAATCAAGTGCGCACACAACCCAGCATGGGCAATCTGTTCACGCATTTGGTAACGCTTAAAAAACCACAATACGCAGTGGAGTTTGGAACGGCCTTTGGCATTTCAGGCATGTATTTTTTGGCTGGAATGGAGCAAGTGAAACAAGGCCAATTGCTCACGTTTGACCCCAATGATGTATGGGCCAATTTGGCCAAAGACAATCTTTCCAAAATTAGTCAGCGCTACCAATTGACCATAGGAACTTTCGAGGAAAACATTGAGAAAGTGCTTCCCAGCGGAGCATCGATTGATTTGGCATTTATAGATGCCATACATACCAGAGAGTTTGTGATGCCCCAATTGGAAATTGTATTAAAATACAGCAAGTCGGGCACCATCATCATCTTTGACGATATCAATTTTTCACAAAACATGCGGGACTGTTGGAATGATGTCGCCAAAGATTCGCGTTTCAGTGCTACGGTGAGTTGTGGAGATCGGGTTGGGGTTGTTGAGGTGAAATGATAAATCAACAAAAAATTGTATTATTGCATTCAAAATAAATTCTAACATGAAAAGAAATTCAATTTTATTGGGCATTGCACTCGTATTTGGAGTGTTGTCCCTTTTGACAAGTTGTGGCAAGTATGAAGAAGGCCCAGGACTCAGTCTAAAATCTAAGACTGGAAGAGTTGCTGGGGATTGGGAAGTTACTTCGCTATGGATAAACAATGAGAATATTCTCAATGGATCGTATAGTGATTACATTCCTTGCATCGATGGATTTGACATTGCCTATACCACAAATCAAACCAATACATTCTCCCTTAGCTTCGAGAGGGGTGGAGATTGGAAATCGGAATTCTCCTCCGTTGGACAGCAATTGGACTGGCAGGCAACCTATGAAAATTGTTTTCCATACTATACCAACGTCAATGAAACGTCATCAGATAAAGGGTCTTGGGAATTTGATTCAGACAAAGAAAACATCAACATGACCTACGACAATGGAAGCTACAAGGAAACTTGGGAGATCATTGAGTTGAGAGAAAAACAAATGAAATTGGAAATGATTGACGAAGGAGATAAATACGAAATGACATTGGAGAAGAAATAATTCAACCAATAACAAAATGAAAACCGAGGTAACCCTCGGTTTTTTTTATGACTTGACAACCAACCTCACCGCCACCTCATTCCTTCTGTTCACCAATTGATAGGGAGGATTGTAACCCATGAATAAAAAGGGTTCCTGATAGCTGATTTGATTGTCTTTTAATACCTGAATCAATTGCTGCTTGTGCTCCTCAATCTTCTCATCACTGGACCATCCACCAAATTGTATCACGGCCATTCGTGAACCTTTTACCTTTTCTTGATAAACCCTTTCGTCATTGGGTTTGGGCAAACTATCCATGTTCATTTGTGAAGGGACCATAAAGGACATTTTCATCTGATCACCCATCTCCATCACCACCGGCGAAGTCATGGCAATACTCTGCCCTTTATCATTGCCACCAAAAATATATCCGGCCAATATTCTGAATCCCTTGCTGGCGCCATCAGCGTAGGTACTATCCGTCAGTTCCACACTGGAAAAAACAGCGTCTTCATATTGACGAATTTCCACTTCGCCTATTTTTCGCTCAACGGTGTAAGCGTATTGCTCCACGTCGCCAGATGACTTTACTGTAAATCCTTGTACCATAATTAAAGCAAAAACGATGACGATAATTAAAATGATGATTACTTTCATACCCATAAAACCCCTTGTCAACCGAGATGTTCAAACGACCGTCAATTCAGGCTACTCATTCATCATGGAAACAACAAAAAAAGCACTGTTCTCTCATTCAGACGTCCATGGGTTATTGGATCATTGTGTTATTGTAATTGAGTAGGGGCGAATGGCAATTCGCCCTTTAATAATCGAAAATATTTAACGCAGCGTGCACTTGGGGGGATTGAAATTCTCTTTGGGCATTTTTCAATACCTATATGCATGCGACCAAGCTCAATTGATTTGATTCAGACTTTCGATCATGGTCGGAATCAGGTGTTTTATTTTTTCCAATTTAGGCGAAGGTTGATCTTTTGCAATGTGCATTGCCTTTTTCAATCTTTGCGAATCGTCAGATTTACTTTTATGTTTTGCCTGTTTCATTGTAATTCAAATTTACTATTTACTTCTTGAAATATTAAAAATTATGCAATTATCTTTTGAGTCTTGCATCTGAATTTGCAAATGTTCCGCAATTGCTGCAAGATTAGAATTGATTTGCCTTCTAAACAATCTATCCCTACTGATTGAATTTCCAGTAAACGTAATCTTAGCATCCGGAAATCGTCTTAAAAAGAGTTGAGCGCAATGCAATACAGTCCATAAAACTTTTAGAGTATCGCCATTATTTGAAACAACATTGTCTCTAAGCAATCCGGAATTTTCATCGTAGTCCAAAAGACTCAAATGAAAATAGTTCCGATTAGAATCCATTACATCCAATTGCACACACTTGATAATGTTTTTTCTACCATTGGAAACAAACCAAAACTGGTGTGAACTAGATTTTTGATATTGAACGTGATATGAATCCTTCATTCAGCAAATTGAATAAGAATTTCAATGCCATACAAGATTCATATTAGGATGCATAAAGTAACATAAAGCTATCTGAAGGGAGTATTAAAATCTACGATTAATCAACTTCGTCCTTTAAGACTTAAGGGCGTAATGCAATACCCAATTTCTGCGCACTTTGCGTTAAAAAACAACCTACAACTCCCCTGCCTCCGCAATCAACTCTGCGATATCCTTCACTGCGATGACATGCTCCTGCTCAAAGTGCTTCACCCCATCGGTCATCATTGTATTGCAAAACGGACAGCCAGTAGCTATGACATTGGGCTGAATAGCCAAAGCATCCTCGGTGCGCTCTATATTCACTTCCTTGTTGCCTTTCTCCGCATCTTTGAACATTTGCGCTCCGCCTGCTCCGCAGCACAGTCCATTGGTCTTGCAGCGCTTCATTTCAACCAACTCCGCGTCCAACTTTTGAATCAATGCTCTTGGTGCTTCATATTCTCCGTTCCCTCTTCCCAAATAGCAGGGGTCATGGAAGGTTATTTTCTTGCCTTTGAAAGCTCCTCCTTCTACAGTCAATTTGCCTTCAGCAATCAATTCCTGAATCAATTGGGTGTGATGAACAACTTCATAATTGCCTCCCAAAGCTGGGTATTCATTTTTCAAGGTATTGAAACAATGCGGACATCCGGTGACAATTTTCTTTACTTCATATGCATTCATCACCTCGATGTTCTGCATGGCCATCATCTGAAATAGAAATTCATTTCCTGATCGTTTTGCGGGATCTCCCGTGCAGCTTTCCTCGCTTCCCAAAACCGCAAAAGACACATTGGCCTGATGTAAAATTTTGGCTATGGCCTTGGTGATCTTCTTGGCACGATCATCAAAGCTTCCTGCACATCCTACCCAAAACAAAACTTCTGGTGTCTCCCCTGCGGCCATGCACTCCGCCATTGTTCTAACTTGAAATGCTCCCATAACTTTATTCTTGTATCCAATTGCCGCGATCTGCCTGAGCAAATGCCCATGGCGCACCGTTGTTTTCTATGTTGGTTAACATGGTGGTGATACTCTCTGGAGATTGTGATTCCTCCATCATCAAATACCTTCTCAAATCAATGATAATCTCCAGTGGATTGATGTTCACAGGACAGGCCTCTGTACATGCGTTGCATGAAGTACAAGCCCACAATTCCTCGAACGTAATATAATCACCCAATAAACTCTTGTTGTCATAGGATACACCGGCATCTATGCACCTTCCCACCTCTTCCATGCGATCCCTTGTATCCATCATGATCTTTCTTGGACTCAACAATTTGCCTGTCTGATTGGCTGGGCATTGTGAAGTACAACGGCCACACTCCGTGCAGCTGTAAGCATTCATCAACTGAACCCAGGTAAGATCGGACACATCCTTGGCGCCAAATTTCTTGGGGGCCAATGGATCTTCTACTACTTGAGCGGCAGGATCCATCATCAACTTGACTTCATTGGTCACATTACTCATGTTGTCCAAAGCGCCAGCTGGTTTCAATTTGCTGAAATAGGTATTGGGAAAAGCCAGCATGATATGAAGGTGCTTGGAATAAGACAAGTAGACAATAAACGCTAAAATGCCAATGATGTGAAACCACCAACAAAAGCGCTCTATAAACACCAACATCCCGTCACTCCAGCCGTTCATGAAGGGAACAATAAACTGACCGATGGGCAAATTTCCCAAATCCACATAATGGTCAACTCCTCTGGCAGCCAAAATACTCTCGGCTGCATTCATCATCAAAAAGGCCGACATCAATGCAACCTCCGTGAACAAAATGATATTGGCATCGGACTTGGGCCACTTGGTCATTTCTCTCCAATGAAAGCGCGGTAATTTGGCGATGTTTCTTCTGTATAAAAAAACCAAACATCCAACAATCACCAAAAAAGCCAAAACCTCAAAAGACGCTATTAAAACATTGTACAAAGCACCTATTCCATGGAATAATCGGTGTTGTCCTAAAATACCATCCAACACAATCTCAACAACTTCTATATTGATGATCACAAAACCGACGTACAAAAACAAATGAAAAATCGCGGCAATAGGGCGAGTAAACATCTTTCCTTGTCCCAGAGCCACACGTATCATCGTTCCCCAACGCTCACTGTTCGTACCGTCTAATTTCACATCTCTACCCAATAAAATATTTCTACGCACAAACTGAAAACGTTTGAACGCCATATAGCCGCCTGCTGTCAATAAAATGATGAATAAGATTTGTCCAATCATGGTTTCTTTTTATCCAGATTAATGTTATTGATTTCCTTTCTGATTTCCTCCAACTCTTTCTTCGAAAAACCCTCGGATTCTTTTCTTCCCACAACGGAAAAAGAAAGGTACCGTTTCGGATTTTTCTGAATATCATCAATCAATACATCCAGACTTTGCGCGGCATCTGTCAATTTATTGTGCAATGCATCACTCTTCATCAAAGCACCTATAGATCCCTTGCCTTCATTGATATCATTCACGACTTGATTCAACCCTGTCACCGCTTGATTCACTTTGAGAATCGTCGCTCCCACATTTGCGCGCTTTAAAGTATCTGAAATTTGCTCAAAATTCGCAATCACTTGGCTCAAGCGACCATTGTTGTTCTTTAGATTATCTGCAATGCTCCGAGCACTGTTCAAGATCTTAACGATGTCTGGTCCACTTTGATCCATGACTTGACTAAAAGATGCAGTTGAACTCTCCACATTCTTTAACGTTCTTTGAATACTTGCGAACAAAGCCGGAATCTCTTTGGTACGTGGATCTCTAAAAACTTGATTCAATTGGGTAATGGCCGAATCAATTCCAGAGATCAACTCAATGGTTTTGGCTTTTAATGGTTCTATCTCCTGCTTTAATGACTCTGTCAATCCCAAAGCCAATGTCCCAGTGAGGGTGTCTTTATTTTCGGCAAAAACAACACTGTCGCCCAAAATCAAACGCACCGCTTTTCCACCAAACAAATCTGACTCGTAAATCTGAAACTTGGAATCCTTGGGGATTTTAACATGCTCATCATTGATGCTCAATTCAATCACAATCTTGGACTGATCAGCTTCAAAAATATGAACGTCTTTGACCTGGCCTATTTTGTAGCCATTTAATACAACAGGACTTGAAGGCGCTATTCCCGCAACATTTTCGTACAAAGAATAATAGCGTTGGTGCTTTAAGAACAAATTGGTTCCTTTGAGAAAGTTGATTCCAAAGTACACAACAGCAATCACGAAAATCACCAAGGCACCCAACCAAAATTCTCTTGAAACTTTCATCCTTACTTAACCTTTTTCAGTGCTTCTTTTAGGTCAATCCTTACTCCGTTTTCAAAGGCAACAATGAATGCATCAGTAAAACCTTTTGCCTGCATCGCCTTCATCCCTACTTTGGCTTCATTGAAGCTCTGCGTCCTTCCCACAACGTACTTGTATTGACCGCTGTAAATATAGTGCTCAACACGCTTCAACCCTCTGAAATCCTTGGCATTGTCTTTCAACAATTGTGGAGAAGTATGGACCTGCACCCTGAACCATACCCCTTCTTCATTGCCTTGTCTCCACATCACGCCGTCAATCTCTTCTGACTGAATGGATTCTGATCCAATCAATGGCTCAGGCTCTATGTTCACGTTTTCATTTTCTTTCTCGCTCTCTTTCCCTTTCTCCTCTTGCTCTTGGGCAACCTCTTCAACAGAGTGTCCCTTCTTCATTCCTTCAAAATATTTTTCAAAAGATGTAAATATTCCCTTTGACAGCGACGATTTACCCGATGGACTTTGTAAATAATCTTCCTCAGTTGGATTGGTCAAGAATCCCAACTCAATAAGAATGCTGGGCATATTGGTAAATGAAATCACATAATATCCTGCCTGTTTGACTCCCCTGTCTTTTCGTCCCAATTGCGTCTTAAAAAAGTCTTGCACATGTTTGGCCAAATCTGCGCTTTGCTCTAAGAATACATTCTCTCTGAGGGATAGCGCAATATAGGTGTCTGGATTATTGGGATCAAAGCCGTCATAATCACGTCCTTGATTGTCTTCGAGGAATATCGAGGCATTCTCCTTCATGGCAGTTGCTAGGCTCTCCTCTGTTTTGTGCAAACCCATCACAAAACTTTCTGAACCAAAAGCAGATGTATTGGCATTGGCATTACAATGAACGGAAATAAACAAATCTGCTTTATTCCTATTGGCAATATTGACCCTTTCTTTCAAAGTTGGAAAAGTGTCTCCGTTGCGGGTGTAGACAACCTTGACCTCAGGATATTTTTTTTCTATCATCTGCCCCACAGCCAATACCACGTCCAAAGTGACATCCTTTTCTGTTTTTTTCAGGCGACCTGTTCCCAAATTACCGGGATCCTTGCCGCCGTGTCCTGCGTCCAGAACCAAGACAAATGTCTTTGTAGGTGGTCCTATCGGAACAAAGGCATAGAATATTGCTGTAAAGACGACCAGCAACAAAACAACACCAATTTGTTTTCGTTTCACAATTGTTTTCATGATTTCCATGGCTTCATCCTATTTTTGACGACAGAATTAAGAACCCTAACAAAAGTATTTTTTGTACAACGCGGAAAGACATCGGTATATTTCAATTTTCATCGTAGCAATGTTGATAAGCTTGGTGCCCTTTTCTGGCTTCACCCAACAAGATTCAACGGTTGCTCCAAAAGACACCTTGGTGAAAAATGAAATGGCAGGCTTTGATGCAACGGTTCACTATTTTGGCAAGGACTCCACGATATTTGATTTGGCCAATGATTGGATATACCTCTACGGCGACGGTTCATTTGTTCAATACAAGGACATCGAGTTAAAAGCCGCGCGCATTCGATTCTCCACCAAAGAAAAAACGGTTTTTGCTGGAGGAATCAAAGATTCTGTAGGCAATTGGGTAGGTCGTCCTTTATTCAAAGATGCCACCAATTCTTTTGAAAACGACTCTTTGGGTTTTAATTTTGACACCAAACGTGGCATCAGCTATGGCTCGCGCACACAAGAGGGTGAGGCCTACTTGTTGGCTGAGATATCCAAAAGGCAAACCAATGAAAAGATTCACATTCGTCATGGTATGCTCACCACCTGTGACGCGCCCAATCCGCATTTTCATTTTCATTTGACCAAAGCTGTGGTTATCCCCAATGAAAAAGTGGTCACAGGACCTTTTTACATGAAGATCCGAAAAGTCCCTGTTCCTTTGGCTTTACCTTTTGGATTCTTTCCCAACAAAAAAGAAAGCACTGCCGGAATCTTATTGCCGGGTTACGGAAATGGAGGCGAGCGGGGTTTCTTCCTACAAAATTTAGGCTATTACTACCCAGTGAATCACCATTTGGATACCCGCATCATGGTAGATCTATACACCAGAGGATCTTGGAGTGTCCGCAACATCACCAATTATAAAAAACGCTATCGCTACTCAGGCAATTTCAATCTATCAAAAACAGTCAACAAATTGGGCTTGGTTGAACTTCCTTCCTATTTCCAACAACACACCTTCAACGTGCGATGGACCCATTACCAGGATGCCAAGGCGCGACCTGACCAAACTTTTAGCGCCAATGTTAATTTGGGTTCAAGTCAAAACTTCCGAAACAACTTGAACGCTTCGCAACAAGACTACTTGACCGGAACTTTCAACTCATCATTGCAATGGAGCAAAACTTTCCCCGGCAAACCCTTCTCCTTGGCCTTAACTGCCAACCACACACAAAACACCCAAACTCAGATTATGCAAGTCACGCTGCCATCTGCAACCTTCAATGTTCAGCGCATCAACTTGTTTAAAAACATTTTCCCCAAATCTCCCATCGGTATTTCCGGAACCGTTAATGCGGAAAGCCTATATTCTGGCAAAGAATCAGATTTCAATTTGAACAACATTACGCCGCTCATCAAAAAAGCTTCACACGGTATCAGATACAACACTTCTGCGTCCACATCTTGGAAATTGGGGGCATATGCCACCATTAACCCATCTGCCAATTTCACTTTGTATCAAGCGTTCCAAACCTTGGCTCCTGTATACAATACTGAATCAGGTGTTACAAAATTGGACACGCTTAATCAGATGCTTTGGGGCAACAATTGGAATACCAGCATAACCGCCAATTCTAGAATTTATGGGAATTGGGTTTTGAGAAAACCTGGTTACTTCAAAGCCTTTAGGCATGTCATTCAACCCAATGTCGGACTGAGTTACGCACCCAAAAACAATTACAGCCTCAATGGTCCTTATGGTGAAGATGGAGCTTTTGTTGGTTATACGGCCTTTGATGCTGCGCGATTCAGACCTTCGAGCACCAGAGAGTCAGCCAACATCAACCTGTCCATCAATCAAAACATTGAAGCCAAAGTGAGGGAAAGCAAAGGAGGTAAAATCAATTACAAAAAAGTAAAAATCATTGAGGGATTCAAAACATCTACTTCCTACAATACCATCGCTGATTCATTACACTGGAGCAATTTGCAGTGGAGTGCATTTACCACCATCGGCCAAAACATCACGTTGAACTATAATTCAACACACAGTTTTTATGAACGCGATACCTTGGGCCGAGAAATCAATCGATTCCTCTGGAATAATTCCAAACAATTGTCTCGATTGGAAGGCGCAAATCTCGCTCTTGGCTTTAACATGCGGGGTGACGGTTCCAAGAAAAAAACCGATGCGCCCAAGCCCAATGTGCCTCAGCCCAATTTGTACACCAACAACACCGCGGCCTCCTTGTCCAATAACGGCCAACAGATTGACTTCAGCACTCCATGGAGTTTGAACATGAAGTACAATCTTCGTTATGCAAAAGTTTGGGACAAATCCCAACAAAGAGACACTGCTCAATGGGTTCAAGCAGTGACCCTTGTGGGCGATATCACCATTCTTAAAAAATGGGCCATTTCAGTGAACTCCGGTTACGATTTCAAAATGGATGAATTCACGCCTTCCATCATCGGACTGCATTGGGACTTGCACTGCTGGGAATTCTCTTTCAATGCCGTTCCATTTGGTGACCGAAAATCATATTTTGCGCAACTCAATGTGAAAGCCAGTATTCTTCAAGACTTGAAATTACAAAAGCGTGGCAGCTTAGGAACAGACATCAATTATTGGGAATAATCCATGCATATACTTTAAGACAGATATTTATCAATAGCTTGCTTTATCTGGTCTACAGATTTCAAACCCACTTCTTTCTTAACCAATTTCCCAGCCCTAATGTAAAGCAATGTGGGGATAGATGTTAATCTAAATTCATCCAAGCATTCCATATTACTCACGGCCTCAATTTTGGTAAAAACAACTTTCGCCCCTTGCGTTCTTTCCAACTCTTTCAACCTAGACTCCATGGTGATGCATGGACCACAAGCCGGTCCATAAACATCCACCAAAACCAATTCATTGTTGTCGATCACTTGTGACCAATTTTCTACATTTAATTCAATCATAATCATTTGTTTTTTAATGCAACAAATGTAGAATTGAAATGAAAATATCAAAATCAGTTTTATCGATGTATGATAAGAAAAAACAATATGTAGTTCGTTTTTTTTAAACCAACTGGACACCATGATTTAATATAAGTATATTCATTCGCTAAGGATTTATAGGGCTATTACTATGAACTATTTATTCAACGCGAAGGACGCCAAGGCTGCGCAAAGTCCGCAGAAGAAAAAGGATTCTTATTGGCAATACTCCCAACTTCACCTAAAGCTTGCTAGTATGCCAGCGAAGGGATAAAACATTAAATTTTCCAATACCTTTCTGCGCTCTCTGCGAACCCTTGGCGCACTTTGCGTTAAAAAAAATGAAACCAAGACTCACAGATGGATAAGGAAAATTGATGGCAAAAACCCTTATTCACAACCTACTATTAGGTGCAAACAAACGGACAACATAAAAGACAATTTGAAAATCAACTAAAATCGCTTCAGACTACCGATGGAGAACGTCCACTCCGGCGTTTCCAATGGATCCAATTCGCGATCACTAAACCATACTCCCTCACCCTTGGGATTCTTCAAAATTTGTATCTCTTGTGCAGGCATATAACTCTGTGCCAAAATAAATTTCTTCTCTCCTGTTTGCTTATTCTGTGCCATATCCACCACAATCACCGCATGCCCTGGGCTTCCTCCTTGAATAAAAACATCACCAATTTGCAGGGCGTTTTCATTCACTGCATTCAACTCTCTGGACAAAGACAAAGTTCCTGCATACATGAAAATGGTCTCCATGTAAGACCAAAAATCCGTACGGGTATTGGATGGTGCTTGCGCCGTTGTGGTCCAATTGGTCTTGTTGCCATGAATGACAATGCGGTATCCATTCATCCATTTTTCATATGGAACATCAAATCCATTGGTGAAATGAAAATGAATTTCGTTGTATCGCTTTTGCTTCCAAAGATACTCGGCACGCAGGCGCATCACAGCATCCGCACATTGGTGCAAATCTTTGTTGCCAATGGGAAGATCCACCACTGCTTCATACACATCGTGATTCCATTTTACTTTACCATCAAAATGATGCACTTCAGCTCCCACAGGCTTCAAAGGCAATTTTCTTAAAAAATAAGCAAACGATTCTTCAGGAACCATTTCGCGAACAAAATTTTCTGGAACATTAAATCTGCTCATCACATCTGATCCAGAAGAATTGATGAAATGGGATGCGCTATCATGTTGACCCGCTGATGACGAGGATTCTTTATTCGTTGTTCCATTGGAACATTGCACCAATGATGACGCAATCAATAAGACAATAAAAACCGGATGTTTCATTGGTGTAATATAATGCAAAAAAGATAAAAAACAAAAAGGCGATCCGAAGATCGCCTTTCGCGGAGCGTAAACGCTCCCAGGGTTTGGCACCTGTATCTTTAATTAAACTACACCTTGGTCAATCATTGCATCGGCTACTTTCACGAAACCTGCAATGTTCGCACCTTTAACATAGTTCACATAATCTCCATCTGTACCGTACTGAACGCAAGCAGCATGAATGCTCTTCATGATGTTGTGCAAACGTTGGTCCACCTCTTCACGTGTCCAGCTCAAACGCAATGAATTTTGAGACATCTCCAAACCTGATGTTGCTACTCCACCAGCGTTAGACGCCTTACCTGGAGAGAACATGATTTTGTTGGCTTCAAATACTGCGATTGCATCTGGCGTTGAAGGCATGTTGGCACCTTCAGCAACAGCCATACAGCCATTGGCTACCAATACCTTGGCATCATCTCCATTCAATTCATTTTGCGTAGCACAAGGCAATGCGATATCACACTTCACACCCCATGGTGTTTTTCCTGCAACAAACTCACAACCGTACTTGGTAGCATACTCTTGGATACGACCTCGCTTCACGTTTTTCAATTCCATCAAGAAAGCCAATTTCTCAGCGTCGATACCATTGGCATCGTAAACATATCCTGAAGAATCAGAAGCAGTAACCACTTTAGCACCCAACTGATTTGCTTTTTCAATAGCATATTGAGCAACATTTCCTGAACCAGAAACGACAACTGTTTTGCCATTGAAATTTTGACCTTTAACAGCCAACATTTCTTGCGCAAAATAAACTGTTCCGTATCCTGTTGCTTCTGGACGAATCAAAGATCCACCCCAGTTGCGTCCTTTACCTGTTAATACACCAGTGAACTCATTGCGCAAACGCTTGTATTGACCAAACATGAAACCAATCTCACGACCACCCACTCCGATGTCCCCTGCAGGTACATCCGTGTCAGCACCAATGTGACGAGACAACTCAGACATGAAGCTTTGACAGAAAGCCATTACTTCGCGGTCAGACTTTCCTTTTGGATCAAAGTCAGATCCACCTTTACCACCACCCATAGGCAACGTGGTCAAAGAGTTCTTGAAAATTTGCTCAAAACCCAAAAACTTCAAAACACTCAAGTTTACTGTTGGGTGAAAACGCAAACCACCTTTATATGGTCCAATAGCACTATTGAACTCAACGCGGTATCCGCGATTCACTTGAATTTCGCCCTTATCATCAACCCATGGCACACGGAAAATAATGGTGCGCTCTGGCTCAACAATACGATCTAAAATCTTGGCATCTTTATACTTGGGATGCGACTCCATGAATGGAATGATTGCTTCTGCTACTTCATGAACAGCTTGCAAAAACTCAGGTTCGTTAGGGTTCATTGCCTTAACCTTTGCCATGAAGGCATCGACCTGTGCTTGATACGTGTTTGACATAGTATAATTTTTAATGTTCAAATTCGGGGCGAATATAAAGGAAATATGAATAGGCCTATCGTCTTTGAATTAATGATTTTTATTTCCTCCAAAGCTGATTCCTTTTGTTTCTTTGTATTCAATATTTTAGTGATATGTGGGGAGTTATAGCAGGTTTTATTTTACGCAACAGAATTTTACTGGGTAGCATCCTATTGGGTCTAACCCTTTGGATGGGTTTTGAGGCCAGAAATGTGAGGATGAGTTACCAATTTTCAGGTGTTCTTCCTCACGATGACACCACCTACGTCGCCTACGAGCAGTTCACGAAGCAATTTTCTGAAGACGGAAATGTTCTGGTTTTTGGCTGCAACGACCCCGAAATTTGGGAATTGCCTAACTTCAATGCTTGGAAAGAGCTCGGCGAATCCATCAAGCAGATTACAGTGCCCGTAGATACGATCATCAATGGACAATTAACCACCGTTCAAGTCCCCATTGTGGACAGCATTTTCTCCATTGCCCATGCCTATGAAATGTATGCGGATACGGTCATTTCAAAAAGTTTGGTACAAACAGAAACAGATCGTTCAGATACTTCTTACAAATTCAGCTTCAGAAAAATTGTTCCATACACTCCCCGCAGTCAAGCTACTGTAGACAGCATTCACGATAAAATTCACAGCCTACCCTTCTACGACGGGTTGTTGTATAAAGCAAAATCTGACGCTACCATTTTGATGGTTTTCATCAATTCAAAAATCTTCAACTCGAAGCGAAGGGGAGATGCCGTGGATCAGATGGTTGCCCTTGGAGATCGATTCAAAGAAAAAACCTACATCCCTGTTTATGTTTCCGGTTTGCCCTTTGTGCGCAATACCATGATGACCAAGGTGAAAAAGGAATTGCAATTCTTCACATTGATGTCGTTATTGGTTTCGGCACTTTCTATTTTGGTGTTTTTCAGAAGTCTCCGTGCAGTGCTGATTTGCACATTAATCATTGGCATTGGGGTAATTTTCTCCATGGGGACCATTGCTTTGTTTGATTATCCGATTACCATGCTCATGGGTCTTATTCCGCAGCTCATGATTGTGATTGGTGTTCCCAACTGTATTTATTTGCTGACCAAATACCATTCTGAATTTGTCATTCATGGCAAC
>CANEVR010000035.1 GCA_947442505.1 Flavobacteriales bacterium
AGATTATCTATTGGCCTTGCAGCGTTTAATCAATAACAGTGCTGTTGAAGAAAATAAAATCACTTTGACCAAAGAGCAAAAATTGATGCTCGAAATGAGCGAAAATGATATTCAAAATGGCCGTGTAATATCGCAAAGTGATTTAGACAAAAGTGACCTTGAATGGCTAAAAGGAAAATAGAAATAAAATCCATTTCCTAACCATCAACCCATTCTGCGGTGATTAACTCATTCCCCTGCTCTCCGCTTCCGCTCCTTCAATATCAACCCCAACGCTCTGCTGGTCTGACCTTTTACAGAAGTGTTCTCCTGTGTACTACATTCCTCTCTTCCATAATTATAAGGTGATTATTTTCATTATTCACCGCAAATTTGCGGCGAATAGGTTGTATATTTACCGCAGATCTTCCCTGCATGGCCAAATACATCTACGAATACAAGAACTGGACAGACTTCTCTTGGGAGAATAACGAGATCAATGCCATATTCGGTGAGGTGCGACTGATGCAAGGCAAAATCATCGGACAGATGAACGCCCTGGGATTCTCCGCCAAAGAGGAGGCCTCCCTTACTGCACTTACGCTAGATGTTGTAAAATCATCGGAAATAGAGGGTGACCTGCTCAACTTCGATCAAGTAAGGTCTTCTATCGCTCGTCGACTGGGTATCAACACTGCCGGTCTAGTCAAAAGCAACCGACACATTGAAGGGGTGGTAGAAATGATGCTGGATGCGACTCAGCGCGCTGATTTACCATTGACCGAAAAACGCCTACTGGGTTGGCATGCCGCCCTATTTCCCAATGGTTTCAGTGGTCCATACCCCATTGAGGTTGGTCGATACCGATCCGGGGAGATGCAAGTGGTTTCAGGTGCAATGGGGAAAGAGAAAGTTCATTACCAAGCCGTGAAACCAGAAAAGGTGAAATCAGAAATGAACAAGTTCTTGACCTGGTTGAACAAAGAGAATAAACTAGACCCCTTGCTCAAGTCGGCCATCGCTCATTTTTGGTTCATTATCATCCATCCATTTGATGATGGAAATGGGCGTATTGCGCGTGCCATTTCAGATATGTTGCTGGCACGTGCAGAAGGAAGCGGTCAGCGTTTCTACAGCATGTCCAGCCAAATATTGGAAGAACGCAAAGACTATTATGCCATTCTTAAAAAAGTTCAATACAATGACAAAGACATCACTGAATGGCTCAATTGGTTTTTGAATTGTCTGAAAAATGCCATATTGGCCACAGAAAATACAGCGAATCAAATATTGAGAAAAGCTGAATTCTGGAAGCTTCATGAAAAAACAGCAATCAATGAAAGACAGCGCAAAGTATTGAATATGCTCTTTGAAAATTTCGAAGGAAAATTACAGACTTCGAAGTGGGCAAAAATCAACAAAACCTCTTCGGATACTGCATTAAGAGATATCAAAGATTTGGTGGAAAAAGGAATATTACAAGCCACCAATGAAGGTGGAAGAAGTGTCAATTATGCGTTGATGGAATTCTAAAACTCCCCCGATCTCCGCTTCCGCTCCTTCAATATCAATCCCAACTCTCTGCTGGTTTGTCCTTTCACGGAGGTGTTCTCCTGCGCTCGGCGCAAATCATTGCCACTGATTAAAAACAATAAATTCCATACGCCCTAGTTTTATTTATATCTTTATGCTTGTTCTGAACATTATGTACAAAGCCTTAGAAATAAATCGTGAAAATCTCACCATTATGGGTGTTAAATTCGATAGCTTACGCGCCCTCGAAAATACCGCTAATGCCATTGGAACAAATATGTTTGAAGGTTTCGAACCCAGCAAAGAGTTGATCCAGTTATATGTTCATTGGAAAAATAATGTAATCTCTGAATTAGAATTAATTTCTTCTCTGCATCGTTTATATGGGGTTTAAGGCTAGTTCAATAAATCTCGTGGAATCCTTCCGTTTTTTATTTTCCTGTATATTTGAATGAGCAATATGACAACCAAAACAGACATCCTTCATGCAATGCAAGCCAACAAAGGCATGCTCGCTACTTTTGGTGTTGATCAAGTGGGTTTATTTGGATCTTATGTTCGTGAAGAACAATCGCCCGATAGCGATATCGACATTCTCGTTCATTTCAAACCTGAACAAGAAACTTTCGATAACCTCATGTTCACATATGATTTATTCGAAAACTTATTCAAAGGTTTCAAAGTCGAGGTAGTCACAACCACTGGGCTCAGCCCATATATCGGACCACAGATTTTAAGGGAAGTTCAATATGTCTAAGGACTACAGGGAATATCTCAGACACATTTTAGATGAATGCAACTATATCATCTCAGCTTCAAATGATATTTCTTTTGATGATATGATGTATGATGAAACACTAAAAAGAGCGCTTGTTAGAAGTCTTGAAATTATCGGTGAAGCCACTAAGAAAATCCCCGCTGATATCAAGGCAACGTGGAATACCATTGAGTGGAAAAGTATGGCGGGTATGCGTGATCGCCTAATTCACGATTACATTGGCATTAATTACAAAATAGTTTGGGATGTAGTAAAAAATAAAATCCCCAACATCCAAAATCAAATCTCTACTTTCCTAGGTAATCAATAATCTTCATTCCCTCTCCGCTTCCGCTCCTTCAATATCAATCCCAACTCTCTGCTAGTCTGACCTTTCACGGAGGTGTTCTCCTGCGCGCGACGCAATAAGTAAGGCATCACTTCCTTAATGGGGCCGTAGGGCAAATACTTCACTACGTTGTATCCTGCATCCGCCAAATTGTAACTGATGTGGTCACTCATCCCAAACAACTGCGCAAAGGCCACACGGTTGTCATTTTTGACAATTCCTCTTTCGTCCATCCATTGGGCCAATAACATGGACGACTCCTCGTTGTGCGATCCACAACACAAAGCCATGTCCTGCAAATTGTCCAAACAGTATTTCACTCCCGCATTAAAGTCGCGATCCGTTGCCTCCTTGCTGGGCTGTATCGGATTTTGATATCCCATCTCAGCTGCGCGCTTGCCTTCTTTTTCCATGTAGGCGCCGCGAACCAACTTCACCGCATAATGCAGCCCCTTATCCTTGGCCCATGCATGTGCCTTTTTCAAAAATTCCAAGCGATCATGGCGGTACAATTGGACCGTATTGTAAACAATTGGGGCTTGATGATTGAACTTCTCCATCATGTCATGACACAATTGATCTATCGCATCCTGTATCCAAGAATCCTCCGCATCAATGAAAATGCGCTGATCGGCATCATAAGCGGCTTGACAGATGTGCAACACACGTTGAACCACTCTACTCCACTCCGCTTGATCCTTCTCCGTCAGTTGTGTTAAAGTACCACGAACCACTTCGTTCTGTCTTTCCAACAATTCAAATCGTGCAACCCCTGTTACTTTGAATACACAGAATGGAATGTGCGGATTGCCCTTGGCTGCATCAATGGTGCGGATGATCTCTTCCGCTGTCGCATCAAAATCACTCTCCTTCTCCTTGCCCTCCACCGAATAATCCAAAATGGTTCCTATGCCATACTCCGCCAATCGTGCAGAGGCCGCCTTGCATTCCTCCACCGTTTCCCCACCGCAGAACTGCGCAAAAATATTGTTCTTGATCAACCAACCAATGGGAAAGCCAATCCCCAATGCGAAATTTGTCAAAGTCCCTCCAATCCTGACCATTGACGGATTACCGATCAACTTAAAAAGCCAATACGATCGGCGCAATGCAGCATCGTCTTTACCCTTGAAAGCGATGGCGGTATTTTCAAATGAAAGTGGTGACATTCGTTGGCAAATATAACGTGGTGATGTGCGAACTAAGCTTTATCTTGCACAACGAAATTTTATAGATCATGGAAGCAGCTCAAAAATACATTTTAGACAACAAAGATCGTTTCTTAAACGAATTGTTCGAACTCATCAGAATCCCCAGCGTTAGCGCAGATTCTGCCTACAATGCAGACGTCGCCAAATGCGCAGAATTGGTGGCCAAAAACCTTCGCGAAGCCGGTGCAGACAACGTGGAAGTTTGTGCCACTGAAGGTCACCCCATTGTTTATGGCGAAAAAATCATCGACCCCTCCAAGCCTACGGTTTTGGTCTATGGTCACTACGATGTACAACCTGCAGATCCCATCGACTTGTGGCACACTCCGCCTTTTGAGCCCACCATCAAGGTGACTGAAATTCATCCTGAAGGAGCGATTTTCGCCCGTGGTTCTTGCGATGACAAAGGCCAAATGTTCATGCACGTCAAAGCTTTTGAAGCGATGAACAAAACCAACACGTTGCCTTGCAATGTGAAGTTCATGATCGAAGGGGAAGAAGAGTGTGGTAGTTCTAACCTAGGACCATTCTGCCGCAACAACAGAGAGCGTTTGAAAGCTGATATTGTATTGATTTCCGATACCAGCGTCATTGCCAACGATTGTCCCAGCATCGACTGTGGATTGCGCGGATTGAGCTATTTGGAAGTGGAAGTTACAGGACCCAACCGCGACTTGCACAGTGGTGTTTACGGTGGTGCTGTTGCCAACCCCATCAACGTTTTGGCCAAAATGATTGCTTCATTGCATGACGAAAACAACCACATAACAGTTGGTGGCTTTTATGACAACGTTTTGGAATTGACTGCCGAAGAAAGAACAGCCTTGAACTTAGCTCCTTTCAGCGAATCTGATTATTGCAAAGACTTGAATATTGAAGCGGTATACGGCGAAGCCGGTTACACCACCATAGAGCGCACTGGCGTCCGTCCAACATTGGATTGCAACGGGATCTGGGGCGGATACACCGGTGAAGGTTCTAAGACGGTATTGCCTTCTAAGGCATTTGCTAAAATTTCCATGCGCTTGGTTCCGCACCAAACACAGGAAGAGATTACAGAGAAATTCACCAATCACTTCATGAAGATTGCGCCCAAGGGTGTGCGTATAGAGGTTCGTCCGCACCACGGAGGAAATCCTGTTGTAACCCCAACGGATAGCAAAGCCTACAAAGCGGCCAGCGATGCCATGGAAACCACTTATGGCAAAAAGCCCATTCCAACACGCGGTGGAGGTTCGATTCCCATCGTTGCGATGTTTGAATCGGATTTGGGATTGAAGAGCGTCTTGATGGGATTTGGTTTGGACAGCGATGCGTTGCACTCTCCGAATGAGCATTACGGATTGTTCAATTTCTACAAAGGCATTGAAACCATTCCTTATTTCTTCGACAACTTCTCCAAGTAATGCGTTTTTGGGTTGTTCTGTTTTGCTGGTTGTTGGCCTCTTGTCAAGTGTACAAAGATGTCACGGTAGAGAGTGTCCGACAATTGGAGTTTCAGGAGATTGGGGCGCAAGGGGTTGAGGGTACATTAAAGGTGACCATCAACAACCCCAACCGCTTTTCTGTGGAGCTCACTGATGCAGACATTGATCTATCCTTGCAAGGAAGAAAAGTGGCCCGCGTTCGATTGGCAGAACATTTATTGGTCCCCAAGCAAAGCAAAAATGAACACTTATTAAAAATCAAAGGCACGGAGGCCAACTTTGAAGCCGCCCTTTCCAGTGGTTTTGCCATCCTTTTTGCTGAAGAAGTACTCATTGGAGGGGAAGGATATGTAGAAGGTAAGGCATTGAAAATCAGCAAGAAGCTTCCCATCAAATTTGAAAAACCGATAAAAAAGTCGGATTTGAAAAAAAAGAAGCCCTAACCTTTGTGGAAATTGTTGAAAAGTTGTATATTTGCCACCCGTTATAAAAAATACCGACGATTATGAAACGTACTTACCAACCCTCGAATACAAAACGCCGTAACAAACACGGATTCCGTAAAAGAATGGCAGACGCTGCTGGTCGTGGCGTTCTTAACGCACGTCGCCGCAAGGGTCGTAAGAAATTGACCGTTTCTGACGAGCGTCGTCACAAAGGAATCGAGCGTTTATAATTGAGTTCGTAACAGAATTATATTAAATTGCCACGCCTACGCGTGGCTTTTTTTTTCCATGAAAATTGCAATCAATACCCGTCTGCTCAAACCCGGAAAACTGGAGGGTATTGGTCGTTTTACTTTGGAAATACTTGTCCGGCTCATTCAGCGACATCCCGAACATGAATTCCACCTGCTGTTTGATCATACCAATTTTTCTTTGATTCCAAAAAGTCCCAATGTTTTTTGTCACACCTTATTTCCCCCTGCTCGCCGCCCTTGGCTTTTTGATTGGTGGTTCGATTGGAGTGTCCCCAGAAAACTAAATAAAATCAACGCAGACATTTTTGTTTCGCCTGATGGGCACGGATCAATGCGTTGTCCCTGTTCACAACTCAACGTAATCCACGATCTTAATTTTGTTCATTACCCGGAGCTCCTTCCCGCCAAGTACGCCCGCTACTGGAATCAACACACCCGCGCGTTGGTAAAAAAGACAACACGCATTGCAACGGTAAGTCAATTTTCGAAAAAAGATATTGAACAAACTTTTGGTGTTTCCTCAGAAAAAATAGATGTCCTCTGCAACGGAACCAATCCCGATTGGGGGCCAATCGATGGTGAGCACCAAGCAGCCATCAGAAATCAATACACCAACGGTAAACCGTATTTCATTTTTATTGGATCATTGCATCCCAGAAAGAACCTAGATCGCATATTACAAGCGTTTCAGCAATTTAAAAAAAATCATCCCGATTATCACTTCGTCATTGTTGGTGCAGCGCTTTTCCATCAAGAGGCGCAAGAGGCGTATGAAAATATCACTGATGTGCATTGGTTAGGTAGAAGAGAAGGGGATGAGTTATTAACGCTCCTAGCGGCATCCAATGGTCTGGTTATGGTGAGCTTGTATGAAGGCTTTGGAATCCCCATCATTGAGGCGCTGCAATGCGATGTTCCGGTATTGGCCGCCAACAACTCCAGCATGCCTGAAATTGGCGGAGAAGCCATCTTGTATGCCAACGCATTGAATGTAGAAGACATTGCCCATCAAATGGGCATTCTCTCGCACTTTGATACCCATCACCAAGCATGGCACAATGCCAAAAACGAAATCTTGACCCGCTATACCTGGGAAAAAGCGACCGATTTGTTTTGGCATAGTATACAACAAACCCTGAAAGGAGATGCTGCAAAATAGATGGAGCAAAGACCTGATAGAGGTGGGTTGTGATGAAGCCGGTAGAGGCTGCTTGGCCGGACCCGTTTTTGCCGCGGCTGTCATTCTTCCTGACAACTTTCATCATCCTTGGCTCAACGATTCCAAACAATTGACTGAGCAAAAAAGAGAAGCGCTTAGGCCCATCATTGAGCAAGAAGCATTGGCTTGGGCTGTCGTGGCGGTTTCTCCTCAAGAGATAGACGAAATCAATATCCTCAACGCATCCATCACAGGCATGCACCGGTGTATCGACCAACTCCAAATTGTTCCAGAGCTCATCTTGGTGGATGGCAACCGATTCAAACCCTATGTCGGTATCATTCACCAATGCGTGGTGAAAGGAGATAGCAAATTCAAATCCATCGCTGCTGCGTCCATCCTGGCCAAAACCCACAGGGATGAACACATGGCGCGCTTACATCTTGAATTTCCGCATTTCGGTTGGGAAGTGAACAAAGGCTACCCCACCAAGGCGCATCGATCGGCCATTGCTGCCCATGGATCCTGCCCGCACCACCGCATGACCTTTAAACTTTTGGCGGATCAGTAGTATAACGGACCTTCTTGGTCCATAACAAAGACGGCTTCTCCACCACCCGATAAAACAACTGTGCCAAAAGGATAGAGCCCACCTGTATCAACAAGAAAAAGAAAACCGACCCCAACGGGCTGCGCATATCATGGTAAAAGAAATGATTGCACGTTGAAATCACGAACCAATGGGTCAGGTAAAAAGAATACGATATTTCGCCCAAACGATCCAACCAACGGTTTCCTTGCTTGACCCAAATGATGACTACAGCTGTCAGAAAAGCAGTAGTCACGATGCGCCATTTTAATCCGTGCAGAATTCCGGTCAAATACAAACACACCAGGGTACTCAGCAACAAGCCCATCCAAAATTCTTTCTCGCCGATTCGACCCTTCAAATACAAATACACGTAATATCCCATCGTGAATACGGGCAAATGAAAAAACAGCGTGACCTTGACCAATTTGGGCTCAAAGGATTTTGACAAAAAAGACAACGCCAAGGTGACGACCAAAGCTGTCGTTCGAACCCATGCTTTTGACGAAACAAAAAATGGGAAAATCAATGCGAGGTAGAGATAAAACTGAAACTCAACAAACAAGGTCCAATAGACATCATTGACCCATTTGGTCCCCAAGAACGGCGCAGCAAAGGTGACGCTATGAAACATTTTGGTCAATCCTTCTGGAGAAATCATCCCTTTCCATCCATAAAATCCAAAGGCGCAAATCACCACGGAAACTAAAAAAGGTGGATACAAGCGCAGCATTCTTTTCAGCATAAACTTCCCCGCAAAGCGCCATTTGTATTGGGATTGATCCATCGACCAAGGCAACACCACACCACTAATGATGAAAAAAACATAGACCCCTTCTTGACCCCAAGACAACACATCATACGTGAATGGATAATAATCCTTTAACAAAAAAGATGCATGAAACAAACAAACCATCCACGCCGCAATGGCACGTAATGTATTCAATAAGGCTAGGTCATTCTTTTTTGTCATCGGTGCCAAAGATACAATGGTTGATTATCTTAGCACACAACCATTATGGGGCATCTCTCATCAGCCATACAGCAATATTTTTCTTTTGGTTTCGGAAAGAAAAAAGAACAATCCCCTGATTGGATTGCTCAGTATAGCCTGCTCCAAAACATGTCCTACCGGTTGGATGCTTCTGCGCCCAATGACCGTTGGATTGGACTTCGGGAATGGTACCGACATGTCATCAAAACCAGTGACCGTCAGTCCTTTTATCAAACGATCACATCAGTAAAAGAAGGACATGCCCTGATGACTTGGGACTTTAATAAAGATCCAAAAGCACTCCAATATGTGCAGCATTTTCACGAAAAAAAAGTCACCCACTTTGTGGGAAAGGACTTAATTTCTCTGCAACACCTAGAATACAATGCGCTAGAAAAAGGACTTTTGCACCTCTTTTGTCTTTGGGTGACCTTCTCCTGCTTTTGTTCTAAAAAACAACGTGCGAATCGTGCGCTATTGATCAGACAATCCATCGAAATGGCCTGTTTGCTTCAGTGGTTTAAAAAGGAGAACATTCAACACGTTTCATTTTTTCACCCTTACGAGATCGACAGCAATGTGTTGAGCATTGCGCTTCAGAATATGGGCATGACCACAACCTTTGTTCCCTCCGTGGTTCCTCTTTTTGTGCACAACCATCATTTGGTTTGTGATGAGTTGGTTGTGACCTCTCCATACCAAGAAGAAGAGATTGCTCAATCATTTGCTTCATCCATACAGTTCAAAAGATTGCTTCGGTGGCCGGCTGAAACCTTGTTTGATGTTCCCACTGAACGGGCCAATGGTCCAAACAAATGCATCGCATTTTATTCTCATGGCCAATGGTTGCGCAATGCATTGGACAGAGCGGATAACGGTCTTTTTGCAGAGGATAGTGAAAAGCAAATTTTACAATGGTTGAAAAAAGGAGTAGACCAAAAACTTTGGGAAGTGGTGATTTACTTGCACCCCTTGGAAAAAAAACACATCGATAAAACGGAAGATTATTATCAAAGATTTTTTGGATCTACCACTTTTGATTGGGGGAATCGAACCAAAAGTTCCGCTCATTTTTTCCACCAAGAATCCTTTGGAATCGGCACCTTGTCTACTGTCATCTTTGAACGCCTACTAGCAGGTCACAAAACCCTACTCCACCGCAACTTGAAAGATGGCTTCCCCATTGCGAAATCAACATTGAACAACATCTGCTTTCACTCTTGGAATGAACTCGAAAATTTTTGGACTCTATTTGGCACAAAAGACAACGACTATTTTTTTGAAACACTATCGCTTCACGATTATCCCAATTACGCAGAGGTAGTCAAAAACGCTTGAAACTTTTTGCTATCCCAAGGAGCATAGATCGGCGTTTTATTCTTTAATATTCCTTGAACACCTTCTTGCGTAAAGCGCTCAATGGGATCCTCATTTAGCGCAATGCCAACGGCTACTTCAGCGGCCAGCATTTCATCCACGTAAGCATCGTAAACCCCCGTGTTGATTAAAGCGTAATTCATGATGTCATATCCAATGGCATCATAAAAAGTGGTGCTGTACACGCTCAATTGAATCTTGGATTTTGAAAACCAATCATTCAACGATCCCGACTGAACAATCTCCACTTGCTTGTCGGCCAAAGCCATGTACTTGGGCACATCCTGCTTGGGTTCGTATGGATGAAGCTTTACTACCATCTTCCAATCAGGATGGTTTTTTAAGACAACTTTCAATTGTGCAATCCAAGGTAAATATTGGTCCGATAAAAACTTTTGCGCACACATCAACACCACGTTCTCTTTTTGTGTACTCGCTTTTTCTTGAACAAACAGTTCTGTGTAATCGCCCATCATGAGCAATTGTTCTGGCTTCCATTCAATGCCCTGAAGCAAACGATTCCGCCATAGATCGCCATACATCAACAAATAATCGGGCAAGAACATGTTGTTGATCCAAGGTCGATACTCGTCAGAATAAACGTAATACAAATCGGCACCGCTGATCAGGCCATGCTGCAGCTCTACCGTCTGAATGCCCATATCACGCATGGCGCAAATAAAACCTTCATTGATGTAATGAACAGTGAAGAAGACTTTCTTGTTCTTTGCGGCATCATAGGAACCCCAACAGCGCGCGTAGCGCATCAAAAAGGAATGCAGTGAAGAATCCAGATAATGCAATTCTTCATCGTTCCAACGACCCGAAGATTGAGCATTTTGATATACCGCTCGCAAATCTTTTAACTGCCTCCAAATTCTCAGATCAGGGAAGGCAAACTTTCCCTCTGCCTCCTCAATCGCCTGCTCTTGCTGGGACTGCGCTTTTCTGCGCTTCACCAAAACCGTAAAAGACATAGGGTCCAACACTTGCATGATTTTGGTAAAAAACACCGAATGACCTTCCGCGGTTAAGCGTCCAGGATCCTGAATGACGTAAGGTGAAGAAATGGTTTTGCTTTTCAGAATTGTTTTAAAATACAAACCCAAAAAATAAGCCCATTGCACAATGGCTGATCCTTGAAAAAAACGTCGCTTCTGTTTTGCATTCTGGCGGTTGTTCAAGTAATAATGCAAGGCGGATTGAAAAACCTTGAGGTAAGATCCTTTTTGACCAACGCAATCTTGTCTTCCTGCCAACTTCTTGAGCACATAGGCATGCACCTCCGGGAAAGGTGTAGCAACGGGTTCTTGGCGTGGGTCGTTTTTTTGCACAACGCCAAGATAGTGCGGCTTGACTGTTGATTATTATTTTTTATGCAAGTTCAATTGTATGTATCTGAACTGTAGGTTGTGATAAGGGGTTGTTGCCATCAAGCAACTCAATCACTTCGTTAGCTTTTGTTTCATTTTTATTAACGCAGAGAGCGCCAAGGTCACGCAGAGTGCACAGAGACTTAGTAAAAATTTATGCGTTCTTCCTTTTGTTTGCATTCTGCAAAGTAGAACGTGATGTTGGGGGTATTGCCAAAAACCTCTATCTCTGCGGACTTTGCGTGACCTTGGCGCTCTCTGCGCTAAATAAATAGTTCATCGCAATGAATACTATCTTTCAAAATTTTCAATTGTCTCATTGTCATGACCTATGCATCCTAAACGTTTGCTAAGGCTTAAGTAAAATCTAAGCAGCCTTTTGTTGTTATAAAAGAATCGGCATATTTTTTTATTAACTTGTAGACGATTTGAAAAACAAATTTTTCCATAATCTCCAAGGCGCAGGACAACTGCTTTTTGTTTTCCTGACCATGACTTTTGTGGTGGAAACCCTGCGCTTGATGTTGGGCCTTCCTCCACTCGGCGCCAGTCCCATCATTGGCCTGGCTGTGGCCATCTATTGGGCTTGGAAATTTCACCGAAAAGACATTGGGAGCTTTTTCATTTTTGTTTTCTTATTGGCCTTTTGTGGTTGGGGGGCGTACTTGTTCTACGACTTGTCTTTTGACGGACAATGGTACCACCAAGATGCCATCATTCATTTGCGCGATGGGTGGAATCCCTTTTGGGATGCGCCTCTAGCCCACTCCGCTGTTTCTGGTTTCAATGCGGATTATGTCAATCACTACGCGAAAGCACCATGGACTTTGGCCTCCGCATTCTATCAATGCATTCCCAAAATTCAATGGAGCAAGGCCGGTGGTTTGCTGTGGTTAACCACCTCTTTTCTCATTACCCTTGGCGGGCTTTTCCGCTGGACCCAAAGGCCTTTTGTCTCAATCATCGTAGCGCTCATGCTGGCGCTGTCTCCGGTTTCCTTGGGTCAATCCTTGAGCTTTTATGTCGATGGGCAATTGTATGCCTTGATGCTCATCCTCATCATCCTTTTGGCAGACATCTTCATCGATGGTCCTTCCTTTTACCGCTGGTTTAGCGTAGGACTGGCATTTATTTATTTGTCCAATATCAAATTCACCGGTCTCGTTTACGCTTGTATTTTCTTTTTGGGATTGTGGATAGTTGTTGCTATAAAAAACAAAAAAATACTGTGGAATGTTACCCTTCGTGGTGCCATTATTTTCGTTTTAGCTTTTTTCTTAGTGGGCCATTGCACCTATGTCCGCAATTGGAGAGACAAGGGCCATCCTTTCTATCCTCTAATGGGAGCGCACAATGAGGGAACGCGGATCGCACAGGTTCATTACCCCAAGAACTTTTTTGATATGAATCCTTTGCAACGCTGGAATGCGGCTACGTTTCATTATCCCGGATACACCTCGCCCGATCAATTTCCTTCTCGACCCAAAAGACTATTTCACCGCAAAACCGTGCGCGAATCTTTCCTTTACTACCGCTTGCACCAACCCATGCTCATTGCCCCTCTGGGACCCTTCTCTGCTGAATTGATTTTACTGATCATCCCGCTATTTCTATTTCTCCTTTGGCGAAACAGAAAAGGCATTTTTCCCTGGCTCTTGGGTGGAATCATTTTGAGCGTCGTGATCCAACCTGAGTTTTGGAACTACCGCTATGCGCCGCATCAATTATTTGTTTATGCCTTTGTTCTGCTTTTTGGACTGTTGGATGCCAATCGTTGGGTTCAACGCTATTCGTTGATCATTGTCTTTGGTTTTCTGGCCAACTTCAGCATCATTGGTTATGAGTATTATCAATGGAATCGTCAAGGTAGCAGAGCGATTCGTGCAGACCGCAGGGCACTAAAAAATCATACCTTGTATGTGAAAAAAGGATGGCTCAAATCCATGGAGGTTCGATTGAATGAATGGAACGTAGAAGCCATCAAGCCTCCCAATAATCTACCTTCAACGGATTGGAAATCCTTCGCCGCTGACGATTTCTCCGATTGGAAATATATCTTTGTCCGATGAAAGCCTTGGTGGATTTGATGCGCATGAAAAGCTGGGTGAAGAATGGATTTCTCTTTCTTCCCTTGGTTTTTTCTTTGAACTTGATGCATATATCCTTGGTGGTGCAATCCCTCTTGGCTTTTGTTGTCTTCTCGTTATCCTGCTCTTTTATTTATATCATCAATGACTGGGCCGATGCTGAGAAGGACGCGTTGCATCCCAGAAAGAAAAACAGGCCCATCCCGTCGGGTCGTATTCCAAAAAACCAAGCGCTTTTGATTGCATCGATTTTGCTAGCCTTGGCCGTTGGATTGTACCTTGCTGCGCATCTGCCTTTTGCTTTTGGCGCCATTACTTTGGTGTACATTGTTTTGAATCTCTCCTATTCCTTTGTGCTCAAGTCCATCAACATCATTGAATTTTTTGTTGTGGCCATCAATTTTGTTTTTCGTGTTTTGGCGGGCTGTTATGTCATTGCGGTCAATCCAACCTCTTGGATCCTCGTCGTCAGTTTTTTCTTGGCCTTGTTTCTCATTTTGATCAAACGCAAATCAGAATTGGTTGTATTAAAAGACCAAGCCAAAGAACACCGAAAAGTACTCCAGCATTACACCGTAGCGCTATTGGACAAATTCATCTTCATTGTGGCCACCATCACGGTGATGGCCTATTTGCTGTACACCATGGACACCAAAGTTCAAACGGCCTTGCACACTGATAAGATGCTCTACACCTCACTGTTTGTGGTTTTGGGTATTTTCCGATTTATTCAATTGAGCCAGTCGCAGGAATTTGAAGGCGAAGGAGATCCCACCACCTTGCTTTTCAAAGACCGTTTTACCCAAATCAACCTGCTTCTTTGGATGGCCTCTTTGATTGCCTTGCTCTATGTCTGAGTCAACACCCATTGCTGTTTTTGATTTTGATGGAACCTTATACCGCAAGGACACCATGATTCAATTCTGTTGGTATGTATACAATCAGCATCCACTCCGTTTGCGCTATGCACCTTTGCAGCTCATTGCAGCTGTTTTGCATTACATCGGACTGATTCCCATGCTCACCTTTAAATCACTATTCCTGCGTTACACTGCTGGATGGAGTGAGCTTGAGTTGAAAGAGCACGTCGACGCATTTTGGAAATCGCAAGGGGATGTTGTTTTTCATGACAACCTTGTAGAACAAATCAAAACACTCCAATCTCAGAAAATTCATTGCGTCTGCATTTCTGCCTCTCCTGTTCTATTCATTGCCCCTGCTTGTGAGCGCTTGGGGTTCTATGATGTGTTGGGTTCGGAAATCGCGAAGCAAAACCAATTCTGGACATTTACCTACAACTGCCGTGGAGAAAACAAAGTAGCCGTTTTGAAAAAAAAGTATCCCAACGCAACAATAAAAGTTGTATTCAGTGACAACCACGACGACCAGGCATTATTCGCCTTGGCACAGGAAGCCTATTGGGTAAAGAATGGAAATTGCGTTCCTTTTATAGCACCATGATGCGCTTCTCTCCTCGCTGCTCTAGCCTTCCAATCGCATAAAGGACTTGGCCATTCTCTTGAGCCAATAGCTCCAAAGATTGCGCATCCTGTGGGTTTACAGCCAGCATCAACCCTCCAGAGGTTTGTGGATCAAACAAGGGAATCAACTGCGCCATAGCGACTATATTGGTTTCAGATGCATACTTGGAATAGGTTTTCATGGCCATGTCCGCATAGATGCTTTGTTGAATCAATGGAAGGGCGGCTGCCAAAATGGGGATCTTCTCCATATCCAATACTGCCGTGCAGTCATTGTCTTGAATCATTTCCATCAAGTGCCCCACCAAGCCAAAACCGGTCACATCTGTCATGGCAGTAACTCCAGGCAACTCGGCTGCTACGGCCCCAAAAGCATTGGACTGGGTCATGCTTTCAATGGCCGGTGCAAAGGTTGCTGCATCAATGATGCCCCGCTTAAACGCAGTGGCCATCACGCCTACCCCCAATGGTTTGGTGATGTACAAGACATCCCCTAACTGCGCCGTGTTGTTTCTTTTCAATGACGATTTACTAACCCTTCCCGTAACGGAAAGTCCAAAAATGGGCTCTTGGGTTTCGATAGAATGTCCTCCAGCCAAAGCCACTCCCGCTCGCTCGCACACCTCACGCGCGCCTTGCATCACACGAGAAGCTGAGGTCGTGCCTAAGGTAGCCACTGGCCACCCCAAAATGGCCAAAGCCATCTGCGGCTTACCGCCCATGGCCCACACATCGCTCAACGCGTTGGTGGCTGCGATGCGACCAAAGTCGTAAGGATCATCCACGATGGGCATGAAAAAATCCGTGGTGTGCACCAAACAATCCTCTCCCTCCCAAACCATAACCGCGGCATCGTCGTTGCCCTCATTGCCAACCAGCAAATGAAGTCCCGTGGTTGTGCTGCGGTGGCCCTGCAATATCTCGTGCAGTTGTTGTGGTGCTATTTTACAACCACAACCTCCAGCCTTGGTTTGTTGGGTCAATTGAATGTCTTGCATAATTCTTTGATGGCTTGCGCCCATTGGTTCATGGTCCAGTTTTCTTCATGCGGCAAACGAATGATCATTTGCTGCTCTTGCAGCCCGCTGTGGTGCTGGTAATTTTTATCGTAATAATGCAGCAGCAATTCCACCCAACGCTCTCTATTTCCTTCCTCCAAAGCGGTTACCGCCTCCTTCACTTGCTCTGACCCCATCCTCTTCTTCAACTGTTCTGTCTTGGCGATCAGATCTTCGGAAGGAAACACGCCATACACCGACAAGATATGAGCTGTGCGCTGCGCCAGTGTTCTCACCAATTCAACGCGGGGAGAAATCCACATTTGATTGAAAAAATGATCGGGGACACGATTCCTTCCGATCATCCTACTTTCACTTTCTACCAAAAGACATTGAGATATTTCGTGTTGGTATAAAAAACAACCCAGAACATTTTCAAATTGTTCTTGTGTAGGCTGCTCTGGAAGTCCCAATCCACCAAAGGCTGACCCTCGGTGATGGGCCATGCCCTCCAAATCCACCACTGCCAGTCCTTCTTCTTGCAACTGCATCAGCAATTCTGTCTTTCCTGAACCGGTCAATCCTCCCACCATCAACATCTTGAATGGTGCAGAAAACGTGGCAATCCATTGATTGCGCCAAGCCTTGTATCCCCCTTCCACCATCAACACTTCAAAGCCGACTTCTGCCAGTAATCCCGCTGTTATTTTGCTGCGCAATCCACCGCGCCAACAATGCAACACAATGGTTTTGCCTTGCGCTTGATCAGCTGCTGCTGCTTGAATTTTTGGAAACAACGGGGTGACCAATTGATAACCCAAATCTACTGCTGCTGATTGACCTTGTTCTTTATAACAACAACCCACCAAGTGTCGGTGTTCGTTATTCAATAGGGGAATGTTGATGGCGCCCGGTATATGACCCGCTTCAAACTCTTTGGGCGATCGCACATCCACCACCGTCATCTTACCCGATTGATGGTGAGCGATGGCCTCCGCCACGGTAATAAATCTCGGCGCTGTCATGGTTTATACCCCATCACCGTCCAATAAATTGCCCAAACCTCCCAGTATACTACCTTCTTCTTTTCTTCCACCCACAGAGCCATACGACATGATTCTGCTGGCCAAGCGCGAAATGGGAAGCGTCTGCAACCAAACCTTTCCAGGGCCACGCAAAACAGCATAGAACAAGCCCTCTCCGCCAAAGATTGAATTCTTGATTCCACCGATAAATTGTATGTCAAAATCCACATCTTGTGTGTAAGCAACAATACAACCGGTATCCACGCGCAAAACCTCACCAGGCGCCAATACGCGCTCAATGATGTGTCCACCCGCATGGCAGAAGGCCAAACCATCACCTTCTAATTTTTGCATGATAAATCCTTCTCCGCCAAACAACCCTGTTCCCAACTTCTTCTGCCACTCGATTCCCACGCTCACCCCTTTGGCGGCGCACAGGAATGAATCTTTTTGACAAATCACCTTGCCGCCCATTTGTTGCAAATCCATGGGAATAATTCTTCCAGGATACGGCGATGCAAAAGCCACGCGGGCCTTGCTATAACCATGATGCGTAAAGGCAGTCATGAACAAGCTCTCACCAGTCAGCATGCGCTTTCCGGCACTCATCAACTTCCCAAAGAAACCGTTGTTTTGTGTTGTACCATCGCCAAAGATGGTTTCCATCTGAATGCCGTCATCCATGTACATGAACGCGCCTGCTTCTGCTACAACGGTTTCCTGTGGATCCAATTCAATCTCCACGCATTGCATTTCCTCGCCGTAAATGCGAAAATCGATTTCGTGATTTCTTCTCATGTTGTGTTTTATACCAATTCAATATCAAAATTCACCAAGGAAACAAACTGCGCAATGCGCGCGTTGATGTCGTCTTGGTTGATTTCCAATAATCTTTGAGGGCCAAACTTCTCACAAGTGAACGATGCCATGGCAGAGCCCACGATGATGGCGCGCTTCATGTTTTCGAAAGAATAATTCTGAGTCTTGGCTAAGTAGCCGGCAAAGCCACCTGCGAAGGTGTCACCCGCTCCTGTTGGATCTACGACATCTTCCAATGGCAATGCTGGAGCAAAGAACACTTGGTTCTCATGGAACAACAATGCGCCGTGCTCCCCTTTTTTAATAATCAAATATTTTGGACCCATGGCCAAGATTTTTTTGGCCGCTTTCACCAAGCTGTGCTCCTTGGACATTTGACGCGCTTCTTCGTCGTTGATAGAAAGAACATCCACACGCTTGATCACCGCCATCAAATCGTCCCAAGCCACGTCCATCCAGAAGTTCATGGTATCCATCACCACAAAAGCGGGGCGGGTTGGGAATTGATCCAATACCGAAGATTGCACCGCAGGCACCAAATTGCCCAATAACAAAACAGGGGCGTTGGTGTAAGAAGCGGGAACCTTGGGGTCAAAAGTGGCCAATACGTTCAAGTCAGTCACCAATGTATCGCGGGTATTCATGTCAAAATGGTATTTTCCGGACCAATAGAAAGACTTTTCGCCCATCTTGATCTCCAAGCCTTCTTGATTGATGCCGCGGTTCTTCATGTCCGCCAAAAAATCGGTAGGAAAGTCCTCGCCCACAACGGACACCAAGCCTGAAGAATCCACGAAGTGGGAGGCTGTAAGGGTGATGTAGGTAGCGGCGCCACCGATTACTTTTTCTTGTTTTGCAAAAGGGGTTTCGATGGAATCGAAAGCGACAGTACCGACGGCGACTAGTTTCATGATAAAAATTTTTGACAAAGATATTGTGAAGTTGGAGGATTTGATTATTTTTGCCGTCCGATTCCGACCCAAACTCGGTGTTTTACCTTGGTAACGACAAGGAGCTGAAGAATAAGTTGAGTGGTTTTGACAGATGGGAAAGCCCATTTCTCAAAAAGGTACACTCCTCAGTAGCTCAGCTGGTTAGAGCACATGACTGTTAATCATGGGGTCCCTGGTTCGAGCCCAGGCTGAGGAGCGGAAAAAAAAGGCTGCGTATGCAGCCTTTTTTAATGTTGCTTTTTTGGTTCGAGCCCTCCCGATAGCTATCGGGAGAGGAGCGGAAAGAAATGGCTACTTGATTGGTGCAGAAAAGGCGATATACGATTCGCCTTTTTGATTTTCCCCCACTAATTAAATTTGTTGCCAAATATGTCTGGGAACTAAAGAGCTTACACAAGTGATTTTAACAATCATTCTGCTAACAAGTTTATTTGCATTGTTCTAGACTAAAACTCAAAAATGTATTTAGTATAAAATAATAAATAATACTCCATTATTTGTTTTTGTCTTGACAAATGTTAATTTAGCTTGACTATAACAATATTTACTATGGAAATAATAAAAATTGAACGAACTACAAGCTGGGGAAAAACTATGTGCGAATTTGAAGTTGTTATTTTTCAGATTGATAATAATGGGAATGATAAAAATGGAAATCCAGCCATTTGTACATTTTGCAAAAAGTCTATGAAAGCAAATTCGGTAGCCTATGATTGGAAGGGTGATGGTTGGGTTAGAGGGGGATACACATTTTGTGCAAAATCGCATTTAAAAAACTGGCTAAAAATTAATAAATCTACCTAATAAAATAATGGATTATCATAGTTCAATCATTGAGTTAATAATCTATATTCTTTCTCGTGGAGAAAATTATTTGGATTTGATAGATTCAGGAAATGCCTACGATAAGATTCTAAGAAATTATCATCAATTTAATATTCAAGGTAAAAAGGTATACAGGAATTTAGCTTTAATGAAAGTTCATTATCGCTTTACAAAAGATGCATGGGCGCATAAGGATAAAATCTCCGAATTACATTGTGAACACCTTGTACCGTTAAAAATCATAAAGGATGATCTACGTGCGATTATTGGAAAGAAAATCACTCAGGATAAAATAACTGCGATACTTCACAAAACTGAAATTGTAGTTTTAACAAAAGATCAATCAAAAAAACTTGATTTAAAATATAAATCAATTATGCCAGAAAATGGACTAGATAGATTAAGATCTATGAAATTTTCAATTGAACCAAAAACAAAAAACAACAGTATTTTCAATAAGTAAACTTAATAACAACGAAAGAAATAATAGCCATTATTAAAAGGGTTGTTGGGGCTTCTTTTTTTCTTTGTTTCAATCAGTATTTATTTCTCGCCGAGACAAATACCAAAATTCAGGCTTTATGTTAAAACCCTTTGGAAAATTAGTTGGTGGATTGGAGGTTTTATTTTTTATTGCGGAGGTTCATACCGTTTTCTTTTTTAAAAAATAAATAACAATTCATTTATTCTGTGGTGACACAAAACCACCCCGTCTCGGCCGAGCCGAGACACCCCTCCTATCCCTGCGGGCAGGAGGGGAGATTTTCCCACCCCCTCGAGGAAAGAAAAATTAAGTGTCTGTTTTTCAATTTATTAGTCTTATTATTGCCGAAAAATAGTGTTTTTATATTTTTTCGGCAATAAGAAACGTATATTTTTGATATTCAATTCATTAACGAATAAAATGATTGTTAGAGAAGACTATTTACTCAAACTGAGATTACTCAAAGATCAAAACCTCCACCGCCCCATTTAACAAAAAACCCTACCTTTGATACTATCAAATGATACTATCATGAAGCCTCCCTATGACATTACGCCCAATATCCTCCATCAGATTACTGCCATATCCGAAAAACTTGGCGCCATCAATGCGCGCTTTCTCAGCAAACCCTCTCCCCAACTCAGAAAACAAAATCGGGTAAAAACCATTCACGCCTCATTACAAATTGAGGGAAATACCCTTACCGAAGAACAGATTACCGCTCTCATCGAAAACAAAAGGGTGGTGGGTCCTAAAAAAGACATTCAAGAAGTATCCAATGCCATTCAGGTTTATGAAGCAATTAAATCGTATAAATGTCTATCAGAAAACAGCTTCCTAAAAGCGCATAAAGATTTAATGACGGGCCTCATTCCCAATCCTGGGAAATACAGAAAACAAGGCGTGGCCATCGTGAAAGGAAAAAAACTCGAACATCTCGCGCCTCCGCATGCAAATGTTCCGCATCTCATGAAGGATTTGTTCAACTACCTCAAAAATGATTCTGATCCCGCTTTGATCAAAAGCTGTGTATTTCACTACGAATTGGAATTCATTCATCCGTTTTTAGACGGTAATGGCCGAATGGGGAGATTGTGGCAAACTTTCATCTTAATGCAACAATATCCCGTCTTTGAATTTCTTCCGTTTGAAACTATAATCAAAGAATCGCAAAAGAAATATTACGATACCTTGGCACTCAGTGACAAATTGGGAAAGTCAACTCCATTCATTGAATACATGCTGGATGTCATTGAAAAATCACTAGACCCATTGCTCAATGACAACACCCGAATTTTAAAAGACTCCGATAGACTTGAATACTTCTTGGGTTTAAACATAAAATCATTCAGTAGAAAAGACTATATGAATACCTTCAAAGACATCTCTTCTGCAACAGCCAGTAGAGATTTAAAAAAGGGGGTTGAGATGAAATTGTTTCAAAGTGTCGGTAATAAAAATAAAACGCTTTATCACATACAATAGTAAACTCATTATCCCTTCATCACAACCCACTACATAGCATTTCAAACAACTGACTAACTTAGAAAGCAAACCTTTCTAATCCTTTAGACAACGGATGCTCATACCAGCACGCTTAAGAAATTGTGAACGAAAAATAATGGTGTCGTCAAACTTCAATGCATGATACCAAGTAAAATTGGCATCTGGTTCATAGGGTGTTGTGGTCCAAAAATAACCATAGCTCAAAAGATGGTTATAGTTACCATTAACCAATCTATAACCCCCTGGCAGCCCTGTAAAACCGCTTGAATTGGTTGCTCCCGTGTTTGGAGCTGTCCACCCCGTCGTTGTCTTCATCTTGGCTCCTGCATCAAATATTCCTCCTAAATAATTTTCCAAGACAAACCACTCCGGCTCAGATGGCACGTGCCAACCTGTTGGGCAAACCCCTCTGCTGTCCGTCATCGCATACCAATTGTACAACTTACCATAAGAGGTGTTATTGGCCGCTTGGTCCAAATAAACCGCATAAGCTCCTGTGGTTGTATTTTGCCATTGCGTATTGGTCAGACCAGTTGTTATAGGGTCTCCATTGCGGTATTTGGTTACCGCTAAATTCTTCTGCATCCATTCTTGACCGTTAATAACAATGCTTGGATAAAAACTACCGTCCACATCTGTCACCCCATTTCCGATGTAGTACAGGCCATTGATAAGCGTGTTTCCTGCGCATTGACACTGAGCATTCACCACATCATTAAATGTGTTCGCGTTTCCATCATCACAAGCACTTCCAACAATAAGGCAACTGCCATTGTCTGCTGTCGCGGATGGATTAAAATTACAGGCCTGGCTGTTGGTGCATCCTGGAATAGCGTTGGCCGCACTCACACCTGGCACAATCGATACTTGATCCCCAATGAACAAACTATCTCCCGTTGCGCTCACCCGCACATTCACGTCCTCCGCATACAACGCATACGGCACGCTCATCATCTGCTGGGTGCCAAGATCAATGCTTCCATTGCCTACATTCATCAGTACATGCAAAAACTTACTTCCCGCGCCCCATTGGATATTGCCAAATGTTCCTGACACTATTGTGCCGCCGCCCACATTCAAACTCACCAACCCTTGTGCGTTGGAGGTGGTGGCATGTGTCTCTTCATAGACCACCGTTCCATTGGCTGTGGCGTCGTGTATTTTAAAAGTGATGGTGGCCGCCATACTGGACATGATTGTTCCGTCTGTGTTGCGAACGACAGCCTGGTAAGGAATGCGCTGCGGAGCTTGAGCACATATCCCAAAACGCAAAGCCAAAAACAATAAAATCAAAGGGTATTTCATGAATCAAATATAAAAAAACTTCTGTTAATCAACTCAAAGTGAAATTTTTATCTCAATAACATCTCTATATAAATCAAAGATTAATCAAAACAATAGCCAATGATTTTCATTGCTTTTCTTCATTTATCTATCTTCGAAACATGATCAACTGGAACTCGCCTACCCCACCCACCGCGCCTTTCATCGCTTCCATTTTCAATTACTACCTTTCTGATGACCTAGATGGCTATGAAGAATACGATATCCTAACCATCGACCTCGTGAAGACAATGCCGGGTTACTTGGGTTACGAGAGCATGAAGCACAATGGCCGCGGAACTTTCATCAGCTACTGGAAAGACATGGAGGCCGTGCAGAACTGGGCGCAACATCCCATTCATATCGAAGCCAAAAAACGGGGCGCTGCTTGGTACAAATACTACCACAGCATGATTGCAGAAGTCCATCGTTTTCACTCACACTCCCTTTAATTTTTTCCTGAAAATAATTGTCATCTTTGCCCCATACATATCTCCATCACCGGACTCAAACCCAAAAACTTTTTCGCCAACTTCCGATTTTGGTTCTTGGCCATTCCTTCTTTTAACCAAGCCAAATCAGCACCGGGCAATCTATTCTGCGAAGTGAAAAAAATCAACGGCTTCCAATGTACGCTCACGGCCTGGGAAAGCCGAGAACTGATGATGGAATACCTCCACGGTGGTACCCACATCAAAGCCATGAAAGCTTTCAAAGACATTGCAACAGGAAAATCATTGACAACCTCATTTTTCTGCCAATCTCTATTTTAAGATTTTCTATTGTCCTTACCCCCTGTTTTCAAAGAGTCTATTTTGGCGTTCAACAATCCGCCAAACCGATGACTTCCCTTGATATTCATGTGGTGCCCGTCATTAAAAGGCAATTCCGTATTCAACTCCTTGGGACTCCAAAAAAACACCCCATCCTCCTGCGCCAATTGTTCCATCTCATTTTCAAAACTTGGCCAAAACGCCTGCTCCATTTCAAAAAAATCTGGATGCACAGGAAGTCGAACCATCATCACCTTCCCATATCCTTTCATTTCTTGCAACATTTTCCTCAATTCCCTCTTGCGATAATCTGACGGTCGATTAGAAACAAACACCTCGGCCTTGTATCCTTTTAACTTATTGGCTCTGCGTTTTTCCGCACGCGCTGCATCATACACCCTGTTCACTTCCAACCATCCATTGGTGTGCAAAAACATCCCTGAAGTGGGACGATAATGCTCCCTGATGATGTTGCCCCAACCATAGGCATATTGCTCAATCATAAACTCCCAATTGGGATCCGCGATGCTACTAGTGGTGGCAATGAACTTGCTCTCTTCCACCATTCCCTCCTGACCCGTTTGCGGATCAAACGGACTAGACAACGACCAAGGGTCAACGCAAAAAACAAACACCTGATCCCGCGCCTCCTCATTGAGTTGTTTTTTAATATAACGGTGATACACTTCACCATAAGGAGATGTATTCAAGGCAAATGCCGCATTAAACAAACCCAAATGGGCTTTTAAATCGTCTGGTGAAATGGCTTGCGCAGCGCGCGAATTGCCCAAAATCATCCCAGTATTTTTGCTGGGGGTAAATCGCAAATAATTGGTGTCCGTATTTCCATTCATGTGATAACCCGCTATCACGTGCGTGATAAATGCAAATCCGCCAAACAACAACAGTTTATTCAAGAACCCTTTCATCAGAATTGAAAATAAATGAATTGATTGGCAGGATAAACAGCCATAAAAAACACCAACAAATAAACCAACACATAAGTGCTGTAACGATAAGCCGGTCGCCAATGCGGTACATCCAAACCGTGCACCCTACTGCGTTGAACCCACTCCAAAACAAAGAAAAATACAATCATCAACCACAGTTTTTTATCCACCACAATTTGAGAGCCTCCATGAAAATCAAACAACATTCGATTCAATTGCGCCCAAGCTTGGGTCATGTTCTCAGCCCTAAAAAACACCCAAATACAGGTTGTAATCAAAAATGTCAACGGAATCAAAACCACTGATTGGGCTCTCTTGCCCCAAGACATTGACTTCTCCAGGAGAATAAAACCCGCATTGACCAATCCCCACACAATGAATGTCCACTGTGCGCCATGCCAAAATCCACTCAAGACAAAAACAATCAAAATGTTTCTGGATTGCTTCAAGGCCGACACTCTATTTCCCCCCAATGGGATGTACACGTAATCCCGAAACCAAGAGGAAAGACTGGTGTGCCAGCGGCTCCAAAACTCGGTGATGCTTTTTGAAAAATAGGGGAACTGAAAATTTGAAATCAATCGAATGCCCATCAATTGTGAACTTCCTCTGGCGATGTCAGAATACCCTGAAAAATCGCCATAAATCTGAATGGAAAACAATACAGCTGCATACCACAAATCCAACGTAGAGGCGCCTTCCATATTCAAATAAGTGGTATTGACGATTATCGCACATGAATCCGCTATGACCACCTTTTTGAACAACCCCCACAAGATCATCCTTAACCCATCACTCGCCAATGTTGCATCAAAAGAAAATGGCTTATTCAACTGCTGAAGTAAATTCCCGGGTCGTTCAATGGGACCCGCAACCAATTGCGGAAAATACATGACATACAAAGAGTAAGTCAAAAAGTTGCGCTCCGCGGCCTGCCGTTTGTAATACACCTCAAAAACATAACTCAAACTTTGAAAGGTGTGAAAAGAAAGGCCTATTGGAAGCGCCCAAGACAAAATACCGATGGACCATTCACCACCAAAATACTCAGACAAAGCGCGAATATTCACTGAGAAAAAATTGTAGTACTTAAAGACAAACAAAATGGCACAAGTCACTACTACGCTTACCCATAAAATCACCTTTCGCTTTCTTTCGCTTTCTTGTCGCTCCAAAGCAATTCCCGCCCAATAATCTACAGCTATGGTTAGTCCCAAAATCAAAATGTACTTGGGAATAAAAAACATGTAGAA
>CANEVR010000036.1 GCA_947442505.1 Flavobacteriales bacterium
GCAAAAAAAACTGATAGCAGTGGTTGGCCCAACCGCCAGTGGAAAGACAACCACTGCTATTGATATTGCCTTAAAACACAAAACGGAAATCATCTCTTTTGACTCTAGACAATTTTATCAGGAGTTGAATATTGGTGTTGCTCGACCAGAGCCATCTGAACTTGCAGCAGTCACGCATCATTTCATTGCTACTCATAGCATTCATGAACCCATCAGTGCTGGTCAATTTTCGGCCATGGCATGGCCCGTTATACAACAAATATTGGAAAAACAGGACACCATAGTTGCCGTTGGTGGGAGTGGATTGTTTTTAAAAGTTTTGCTCGATGGAATTGACCCGCTGCCTCAAGATGAAGGGGTAAGGGCTCACTTCTCTGCCTTGCACGAAGAAAAAGGAATTGAACACCTCCAAGATCTTTTGGAACTTAAAGACCCTGAATACTTTCGGCAAGTTGACATCCACAACCCTCACCGCGTCATTCGCGCATTGGAGGTCATAGAATTGAGTGGAAAAAAATTCTCTGAACTGAGAACACACAATAAACAACAATTGCCCTTTGCTGTTGAATACCATTACATACAACCCGACAAAACAATTTTGTATCAACGCATTGATGAACGTGTTGAAAAAATGATGGACATGGGGCTTTGGGAAGAAGCTGAAAAACTTTATCCTTTGCGTCAGCTTCAAGCTTTGAACACCGTTGGATATAAAGAATTGTTTGAGTGCATGGAAGGGTTGCACACCCTATCGGAAGCCATCGAGTGGATCAAAACACACAGTAAGCAATACGCCAAAAGACAAGTCACTTGGTTCAATAAAGAGGTGAATCGATAGTCTTTCCTTTGGTTATATTTGTTGGATGAAAACAGAATTGCCCATCATCCATACCCTGCGGGGATTCAGTGCTGTGGGTATTTGTCTGTATCACTACGTATGCTGCACCACTGGCTATGTTGGACCAGGGATTGTCTTCGATACTTTTGCTCTGCTCGCGCTCAATGTGCAAATATTTTTCGTGATTTCGGCGATGGTTATTCCCATATCCATGATCAATGCGCAATACAGAATACAAGATTTCTTCACCTTCGTTTACAAAAGAGCATTGCGGATAGAGCCTCCTTATCTCATTTCCTTATTGATTGCAGCAGCTTACCTGAATCTCCGCAATTACATTCCGGGATCGGCTTCAGTTGATTTGGCCCCAGGTTGGGATGAACTGTTGATGCACATTGGATATTTGGTGCCCTTCTTTGAGGATGCGCGTTGGATCAATCCTGTCTACTGGTCGCTGTCCGTTGAATTTCAATACTACATTCTTTTGGGACTGTTGTTTCCGCTAGCCATGCATTCAAAGGTATGGCTGCGCATTTTGTTCTATGCTTTGCTTCTTATCGGGCCATTTGTTTCCTATCAATCCAGTTTCTTTACTTCATGGAGCTCCTTGTTTTTATTGGGCATACTGTATATTTTACAATTTCTCAAAAAAATCAACCGATTGGAATTCTGGATATTTCTCATTGCGGCCAGCGTAATTACGTATTGGAAAGTGGGTCCCAATGATTTATTGGTGGGTTTGTTGGCTTTGTTGGTCATCCACTTTTTCCGCAACTTCGATTTCAAAATTGGAAGGTATTTCGGGGACAGAAGTTTTTCCATTTACCTGCTCCATTCCATAACGGGTGCACCCATTATTAATTTCTTGAGTCACCGCTGCCAAGAGGCTTGGCAAAAACCTATGGTGATTGTTTTGGGATTTTTCATTTGTCTGATTTGCTCCCATTATTTTCATCGTTGGGTGGAGATGCCCTCGTTAAGATTAAGTAAAAAAATAAACTACACCCGTGGATCGTAAAACGTTTTTGGGCACCACTGCATTGGCCAGTGTTGGATTTATATCTCAGTCGGTTGCCCTGCCTTTTTCCATAAAAAGAGAAAAGCTCAATATTGGACTCATTGGACTTGGAGCAAGGGGACAAAGTCACTTGGATGAACTGTGCAAGCGAGATGATGTCGAAATCATTGCGTTGGCTGATCCTGATTCGGATTGGGCAATACCAACATCGCTGGAAATCATCAAGCGCGGCCTAAGAAAGGAACCACAACTTTTTGTAAAAGGAGACAACGACTATTTGCGGCTTCTTGAAATAAAAGAACTCGATGCCGTTATCATATCTACACCATGGGAATGGCATGTGAAGCAAGGAATTGCTGCGTTAGAAGCGGGAAAAAAAGTAGGAATGGAGGTTGCTGGAGCCTTGAATGTTCAGGAGTGTTGGGACATTGTCAATGCGGTAGAAAAAACAGGTACTCCGCTCATGTTCCTGGAAAACGTTTGTTACCGCCGTGATGTGATGTCGGTGATGAACATGGCCAAGCGCGGTGTATTCGGAGAATTGCTCCATCTGCAAGGCGGTTACCAGCATGATCTCCGTGCAGTAAAACTCAATAATGGAAAATCACCCTACGGCAAAGGAGTTGAATTTGGAGACAACGGATTCTCTGAATCCAAATGGCGAACACCCCACAGTGTGAACCGAAACGGAGAGCTATACCCCACACACGGTTTGGGACCCATTTCCATGATGACCGACATCAATCGGGGCAACCGATTGATTTCCTTGAACTCCGTATCAACCAAAAGCAGAGGGCTCCACAAATACATCGTGGACAATGGAGGAGCGCAACACAAGAATGCTGCAGTGGATTTTAAGTTGGGAGATATCGTAACCACACTGCTTACCACAGCCAACGGCGAAACCATGATGCTCTCGCATGACACCTCTTCGCCCAGACCCTATTCGTTGAATTTCAGAATTCAAGGTACTCAAGGATTGTGGATGGATGATTTACAGCAAATCCATATAGAAGGAAAAACCAAACCCCACGTTTGGGAAACCGATCAAACTTGGATGGAAACCTATGACCACCCGCTCTGGAAAAAGTACAGTGAGGAGGCCAAGAATGCCGGACACGGTGGAATGGACTTCTTTGTCCTCAATGCTTTTATAGAATGTTGTAAAAACAATGAGGAATTTCCTTTGGATGTTTACGACATGGCCACTTGGTCCGTTATCACTCCTCTGTCTGAAATCAGTGTGAAGGAAGGAGGAAGCAGACAAGAAATACCTGACTTCACCAAAGGTCAATGGAACCAACGAAAAAACACTTTTAACCATAGAGCGGATTACTGACAAAGCCTGTAATTTCGCAAACCTCAAATCAAATAAAAATGTCTTATACCTTTCAAGAGATAGAGAAAAAGTGGCAAGCGTTCTGGAAAGAACACAACACTTACCGTGTGACAGAAACCACCGATAAGAAAAAATACTACATCCTGGACATGTTCCCTTACCCCAGTGGTGCGGGTCTTCATGTAGGACATCCGCTGGGTTATATTGCCAGCGATATTTTTGCACGATACAAAAAACACCAAGGCTTCAATGTATTGCATCCTATGGGGTATGATAGTTTTGGATTGCCTGCTGAACAATACGCGATTCAAACGGGTCAGCACCCTGCCATTACTACGGAGAACAACATTGCGCGTTACCGCGAACAATTGGACAAGATTGGATTTTGCTATGATTGGGAAAGAGAAGTAAGAACGAGTTCGCCGGAATATTATCAATGGACGCAGTGGATTTTCACCACCATCTACCGCGCGTGGTTCAATCTAGAAACCCAAAAGACAGAGCACATCGACACGTTGATTCAACATTTTGAAAACAATGGAAATTTCAATGTTCAAGCAGCATGTGATGAAAAATGGCACCAATCGCTTTTGGAATTAAAAGACAACGAAGGACAGCCGCTCTATTTCTTTGGTACCGATTGGAACGGCGATTTCACCGCTACGGATTGGCAAAGCATGAACGAAGAGCAACGCTATCATTTGCTGATGTGTTTTAGACTGACTTATTTGGCTGACTCCATGGTGAACTGGTGCCCAGCACTGGGAACAGTATTGGCCAATGACGAAATCAAAGACGGCGTGAGCGAACGTGGCGGACATCCCGTGGTTCAGAAAAAAATGCGTCAGTGGTCCATGCGCATTTCCGCATTCTCAGAACGCCTGCTTTTGGGATTGGATCAAATCGATTGGCCAGAGAACATCAAAGAAATACAGCGCAATTGGATTGGAAAATCAGAGGGAGCTACCGCTTTTTTTGATTTGAGCCAACACCCTGGACAAATCGAAGTCTTCACTACCCGACCCGACACCATCTTTGGAGTGAGTTATTTGACCCTAGCTCCAGAACACCCTTTGGTGTCTTATATAACAACGGCTGACCAAAAAGATGCTGTTGAACAATACGTTCAACAGGCCGCTTTGAAAAACGAAAGAGACCGCCAAGTTCAGAGCAAGGAAATGACGGGCGTGTTTACAGGAGCCTTTGCTATTCATCCATTAACAGGAAAAGAAGTTCCCATTTACATCGGTGATTACGTCTTGGCTGGATACGGAACAGGAGCTGTAATGGCGGTACCTGCAGGAGACCAACGCGATTGGGATTTTGCAAAGCACCACAATATTCCAATTGTCCTGATTTTTGAAAATCATGATGCCTCTGAATCCGCTTGCACTTCAAAAGAAGTACCATTGGTCAACTCAGATTTCTTGAATGGTTTGTGCGGAAAAGCTGCATTCAATTCAGCTGTAGAATCATTGGAAAAAATTGAACACGGAAATAAAAAAGTCAATTACCGCCTACGTGATGCTGTCTTTTCCAGACAACGCTATTGGGGTGAACCCTTCCCTGTATACTTCAAGGATGGTAAGGCGCAAATGATCGGAGACCAAGAACTGCCGGTAACATTGCCAGACGTGGACAAATATTTGCCCACTGAAGATGGAGAGCCTCCCTTGGCACGCAGTCAGTGGAAGTACCAAAATGATTTTGTCATGGAATACAACACCATGCCAGGCTGGGCTGGATCATCATGGTACTTTTTGCGTTACATGGACCCAAAGAATACCCAAGCCATTGCATCGAAAGAAGCCATGAATTATTGGGGACAAGTGGATCTGTATATGGGCGGAGCTGAACATGCCACAGGGCATTTGTTGTACTCGCGTTTTTGGACGATGACCCTTCACGATTTGGAATATGTGCCATTTGGTGAACCATTTCAGAAGATGATCAACCAAGGGATGATCTTGGGTCGTTCCTCCTTTGTGTATCGAATCAAAGACACCAACACTTTTGTTTCTGCGGACCTCAGAAAGGAATACACCACCCAACGTTTGTATGCCGATATCAGTATTGTGGACAACGATCAATTGGATACAGAAGCATTCAAAAAATGGCTACCGGAATACCACAACGCGGAATTCATACTCAACGAAAAAGGCCAATACCTCTGCGGATTTGAAGTGGAAAAAATGTCCAAGTCCAAATACAATGTTCAAACGCCGGATGAGTTGATTGAAAAATTTGGAGCCGATACACTTCGTTGCTATGAAATGTTTTTGGGTCCAGTTGAGCAAAGCAAACCATGGGATACCAAAGGAATCAATGGGGTTCACAATTTCTTGAGAAGATTGAATCGACTATTCCAAACAGATGAAGGACAATGGATGGTTACGCAAGACGCTCCAAATAAAAAATCATTGCAAACCTTGCACCGCACCATCAAGAAAGTAACGGATGATTTGAACAGACATTCTTGGAATACTGTTGTGAGCACATTGATGATTGCTGTCAACGAATGGACAGAACAAAAATGCCATCAAAAAGAAGTTCTTGAATCATTGGTTGTTTTATTAAGCCCCTATGCGCCGCATTTGGCCGAAGAACTATGGAACAAGTTGGGACATCAAGATTCTGTTACCCTTGCCCATTGGCCTGAAGCCATAGCCGCTTATTTAGAGGATGACGTCTTCTCCTATCCGGTATCTTTCAATGGAAAGACGCGTTTCAACATTGACTTAGATGCCAATATGGATGCTGCCTCCGTTGAAAAAGAAGTGATGGCCCATGAGAAAACTGCACATTACTTGGAAGGTAAGGCACCGAAAAAAGTGATAGTTGTTCCTAAACGAATCATCAATATTGTTTGTTAAATAAAAGCCGTCTCAGGACGGCTTTTTCTTTGGATTTTTGGATCGTCGCACATGACGATCCACAATTTCTGGAACGTAATTTCTTACTGACTGACTCTTTTTCCATTGGTACAATTTCTCTCCGTTGTTTTTTACAGCAACTTCTAAATCCACCAAAGGAAACGGATAGTCTTTCCCCAATTCAAACCCTATCATCATAGCCTCCATGGCTGGCATGTTCCAGGGTTCGTGAATATACTTGGCAGGCAATGCTTGCAACTCCGGAACCCACTGCTTGACAAACAAACCATCCTCGTCAAAACGTTGACCATTCTTGACTGGATTGTATAACCGAATGGTATTGGCTCCGGTCGTACCCGCTTGCATTTGCAACTGGGGATAGTGGATACCTGGATCGTAATCCAAAAACACCTTGGCCAAATGATAAGCTCCCCAGCGCCAGTCCTGAAACAAATGATGGGTCAAAAAAGAAACCACCATCGCGCGCATTCGGAAATTGATCCAACCAGTGGCCTGCAAGCAACGCATGCAAGCATCCACCAAAGGAACCCCTGTCCTGCCCTCTTCCCATGCTTGAATCCAATCATCCCGGCGTTCTCTAGCCAATCCTTCAAAAGCAGGATTGATACAATGCGTTTCATAATTGCACTGCGTTTCCAATTTTTGTATAAAATGACAATGCCAATGCAATCGGGTAATGGCATTGTTCATGGCTCGCGAATTGGACTTGGTCCTGTTAAAACTCATCGCTTGAAAGGCCATACGCACCGACAAATTCCCCCAGGATAGATAGGGAGATATTCGTGCACACGACTTTCTGCTCTCCAAAGGACGAGAAATATTTTTGCTATACGATACAACACGCTCATCCACAAAACTTTTCAAATACTTGAGCGAAGCTGTCTCCCCTCCTGGTTGAAAGGCAGCTTCTATCTTACCCCACTTAGCTTTGTTTCTCTCCTCTACGGGGAATGGATTTTCCCATGGCACACATTGCATCGCTGTCGGTCTGGGATAACAAGGAGAGGACATAACCTTCCGCCATTGCTCGTCCCAACCTTCCCTATTTTTTATTCCCCGAACCACACCATCCCGTTGAAACTCTTTCCAATGCGCACCATTCTTCTTGCACCAACCTCCCACCATTTTATCTCTGTCCCAAGTGCGTTGCGTTCCATTCTCCTGGTGCGACAACAAATGAACGATGTTGAATTGCTGCTGCAAGCAGGAAAGAACATCCACCACTTCGCCTTGGCATTGATGAATCGACGCACCGGGTGGCGCATGCTTTTCCATGTCCATCAAACTTTGAAACAAAAATCGGCCATGCCGCTCGTCGAAATCAGGACCTTCAATCAGCACCTTATCCCAGGCAAAAAAGACAAAAACCCTCATCCCACTGTTTGCTGCTGTGGAAATGGGTGCATGGTCGAACCAACGCAAATCTCGCTTCAACCAAACCACGACAATGTCTTCTTGGTCTACCATGTATAGCGCTTCTCTACTTGTTTCCAGTAAGCAAAAAACGAAGGGTAATAGCCTGACACATCAGGAAACATCCATTGCCGAGACATCTTATTTCCTTGATAATGATCAAACAAAGGATGCTCCACAAAATGACAATCATGACCTGTTGTATTTTGAGACCACTCATCCCACTCACCTACAAAATACGTTAGACCTTCGATCAGCGCTGCTTGATCCAAAATCCATCGCATCACGTTGGGCGAGACAGGAAACTTTTGAAAGAAAGAAGGCTCCAACAACAAGACCTTATGGTGCGGTGTATTGACCAAATCGTCCTGACTCAATTGATAAGCGTTGTACATCACCGCGGGTAAATGATCAGATGGAAAATCAAAAGCAGGCATTTTATTTTGTACCGCATCCTTCAGCGCAGAAGATGACCAGTGAAAAGGTTGCCAATCATGGTTGTCTTGAAGCTCCGCTGGAATAGACATTTCGCGGAGCGCATCATAATCAGCATCCAGGAAAGTCCCCGATTGTGTTGTATCTGTGTAATGATTGATGTTCTCCTGATTGGCGATGTACCGTTTGGACGAAAAAGCACCCGCCGTCCATTGCCAAGAACAATAGTTGCTGGCCACATCACCATCAATGAGGTGGTAGTACATCCAATCGGCACAAGCCTTCCAATGGTATTGACCTATATTACAACACAACATGGCGGTGTACATGCGCTGGTGATTGTGCAAATAGCCAGTATCCATCATTTCGTGAATACCATTGTCAATACCATCAATACCTGTTTGACCAAGAAAAACGGCAGCAGGAATACCATGGTTCACCACCCCGCTTTGTTCCTGTTTGATGGCCTCCGCGTGCAAAAGCGGAAAATGTTGTTGTACCCTTTGGAAGTAATCGCGCCAAGCCAATTCTTTGAGCAGCGACTCGCATTGCAACCAAGTAAAACCGTTCTCTTGCAATAGCATCATCACATCACGCGTTGCAATAACGCCTCTGCTGATGTATGGGGACAAGCGGGTGATGCCACCGTGGATGTGATTTCGCGTTCGTGCATAGTGAACGGGATCAATTCCAGCGGCCATTTTCAGCAAAGAGGATTTGGTTTGTGGGATAAAAAGCATACCTACAAAACAATGAAGTGGAACAAAAGTTTTGGTGCATCTTTGTAAACAACGTAAATGAAAAAAGGACTGCTCATTGTACTCTTGGCTTGGTTACCCGCTTGGCTGTTGTCTCAAGATGAGTTGGGCATGGCAGGTAGCACACGAGCGCCCGTGAACACCGTTTATTTCAATCCCGCCTCCATTTGTGACTCACGGACTTTCATTGACATTGAATTCTTTGGACTGGGAGCATTTGTGCAAAACAACTTGGTTTTTGTGGGGAAGAAAGATTTCTCCATGCTAGACTACAGCGGCATTGGGAACATTCAGTTCAACCAGAAAAAAAACCGTTATTACGCCAAGGCCAACGTAGGAATCAAGGGCCCCTCATTTACTGCCAATTGGAAGGAGCATGCCTTTGGCATTCATTCCGGAGTAAACGTTTTGGCCGATGTGAGAAGACTGCCCAATGCTTTTAGTTTATTGATTACCGAAGGTTTTGATTATGCGCCACAAGTGGGGCAAACCAACTCCATTGAGAAACTGAGAATAGGCGCCATGGCCTATGGTTATGTTGGGGTTTCTTATGGCAAAATTGCTTACCGATGGGACAACGCCATTTTGATTGCAGGAGCAACGGTCAATAGGATTTTCTCTCCGGGAGGTTTTGGTGCCCGTTTGGACAATTGGACCTACACCTTAAGGGACAGCTCAGAACTGAGTACACAAAACCTGCAGGGAGAGCTGGGATTCAATCGTTTTGGGGAAGAAATCATAGCTGGTAAAGGATGGGGAATAGATCTTGGGGTAACCTATAAAATGAGAACCAAAGGCAGCTTTGGATACACGCCATTCAATCCATGTACGGACGGCAAGTACAAGTACAAAGCATCATTGGCGTTATTGGATTTTGGCAGTGCCAAATTCAAATCACCCTATTACAATTATGTATTTGAGCAAACCAGCGGAGGAAATTTCAACGGGAACGACAATACCAACTGGGACGAGCCTGCCTCTGCGGACACCACCTTTACGCAGGGATTAGGAGCAACACCAGTGACAGAAGGGTCGAAATTAAAAGTCAAATTGCCCACCGCATTGAGTGCGCAATTGGACTATCACGTGACTAAGAAGTTGTATGCGATGGGGGCATTGACCTGGGGCTTGCCTTGGCGGAATAAATTGGGGGTTCAACGCGCGAGCTACCTGGCCATCGTTCCAAGATGGGAGGCTCAGAATTACGAAGTCAGTTTACCCATCACGCTGTATGAGATGCGCAAACCGATGGTGGGCATGGCGATCCGGTTGAGGAGTTTCATCATTGGCAGTGACAATTTGAATGCGTTTTTCTTCAATGGCAATTTGTATGGTGCGAGCATCTATGTGCATTTCAAAATGTCCATCTACAAGCACCCTAAGTGCAAGAGTTCGGGCGGTGGCAAGAATGACTTCCAGCGCCGCAAGTCGCGCCCTGTTCGTCAGGCACCACGGAGTCCGGTTCCTTGTCCGAAGTTTTAGTCTGATCAGCCGTCAACATTAAAAAATACTATCTTTGCCCCCGCTGGCTCCGTAGTTCAATGGATAGAATAAGCGTTTCCTAAACGTTTGATATGGGTTCGATTCCCGTCGGAGCTACTACTTTTTCAGGATTACTCTTTCCCCATTCACTTTGTGAATTAAAATCCACGTTTCCGCATCTCCCCATTAACTCTTCCCCTTATCTTCGTCATATGCAGTTGGTAGATGATTTTAGACACAAGGGAATGAGAAAACGCCTCGTCCGCGAATTGGCGTTGAGAGGGATTACAGATGGCAACGTACTGCAGGCCATGGAGCGCGTGCCCCGTCATTATTTTATCCAGTCTGCGTTTTTGGAACATGCCTACGAGGACAACGCCTTTCCCATTGGCGTTGAACAAACCATCTCTGCTCCTTCCACTGTGGCTAAACAATCGCAATTGTTGCAAATCAAATCCGGGATGAAAGTCCTAGAAATTGGAACGGGCAGCGGCTACCAAACAGCCGTTTTGCATGAGTTGGGAGCCAAGATTTTCTCCATTGAACGTCAACTTTCTTTGCATGAATTTGCCAAAGACATCTTGAATAAAATGAAGGTCAAAGCCCACCTCACCTACGGCAACGGTTACAAAGGTCTTCCCAGTTTTGCACCATTTGATCGCATTATCATTACTTGTGCCACACCAGAAATCCCTGAAGAACTGCTCTTGCAGTTAAAGCCCGGAGGTCGCCTGGTGATGCCTTTTGACAATGGTGATGAACAAAACATGCTGGTCATTTTTGAAGACAGCAATGGTGAATTTCAAATTGAAACCCATGGCAAATGTGCCTTTGTTCCCATGTTGCACAATAGAAATCCTCGAAATACCAATTCATGAGAATTTTCATCATCGCGCTGATTCTGCTGAACATCGTGGTGATGCCTCTTTGTACTTTCGCACAACCTGAAAACCAACCTGCCCTAGAATACCTTCATCCTGCTCCTCATCTTCACAAACCCATTTTGATCGAAGAAGATTTAAGCCAAATCAAATGGAGCAACAGCAAAGACCCATTGGAGTACCGTCTTTCCAATTTGGAAAAAGAAGTGTCTGACCTCAAGGTCATGATTCAATCGTTGATGAAAGCGGAATCTTTTTCGCCCATGGCTGATGCTTCCAATGGTCTTCCTCCAAAAGGTGAAGTGGCTGGCATCCCTTCAGTCATTGATATTTACTTTGACAATGGTCGATCCAGTATCAACGCTCATGCCCTCATGGCACTCAATGAGGTGATTGACATCGCAGCCCATTACCCCAATCACCGCATCATTCTGAAAGGGTATGCGGATGCAACAGGTAGCGCACAGGCCAATCAAATTTTAGCGCAAGAAAGAATGCAACAAGTGCGAAATTTGCTGCTGAGCAGTGGCATCGCCAATCAAAACATCTTTGCCCAATTTCCTGATCCTTTTTTCAAAGAAACAGGTGCTGCCATGCGCAAGGTGAGCATTGTTTTCGCCCCTGACTTATTTGACTTTTAAGTCAAATATTTTTTGATCGTTGATGTATCCTGTCAATACATCATTGGGAGAAACAGGGCCCACACCTTCCGGCGTTCCCGTGAAAATCAAATCCCCAATTTTCAATGTCATGTATTGACTGACATGTTCAATGATGGTATCCAATTTAAATATCATGTCCTTGGCCTTTCCTTGTTGTACCCATTCTCCATTCTTCTGCAATCCAAATGTCAATGCGTCCCAATCAACGCCCTCTGCCGTCAACCATTGATCTGCAATGAAGGCTGAGCCATCAAAGGACTTGGCCTTTTCCCAGGGTTGTCCCTTGGTCTTCAATTGCTCTTGCACATCACGTGCAGTGAAATCAATACCAACAGTAAACTCACTGATGTATTTCCACGCATGCTCCTTTTGAATGTACTTTCCCAAACGGTTGACTTTAAATACCAATTCAATTTCATAGTGAACATCACTGGTCCATTCAGGAATAAAGAAAGGATTGCCCTTTGCCAAAATGGCTGAATCCGGTTTATTGAAAAACAAGGGCTCTTTGGGAAGATCATTTCCCAATTCTTTGGCGTGATCTGCGTAGTTTCTTCCGATGCAAACGATTTTCATGATCTCAATGTATGATGTGAATTTTTGTATTCCAAGATTGACTTTCGTACTGTGCGCGCAAAACATAACTCCCTGCAGGAAGTTGAATTCGTATCTCCTCCTGAGGTTGAAGCTGTGACCAAGTTTGACACAACTTCCCCTGAACATCCCACAACTGCAGCGTATCCATGGGTCGAACCACGCGAAGAAGCGATTGATTCCAAACCGCCCAAGGATCAATGGATTGGGACTCCACCGATAGTACTCCGGTATGTGCCGCCAATGTGTATTGACCAGGCAACAAACGTGTAAAATCAAAACGACCATTGCCATTGTTGGCACTACCCATGGTGTTCAAAGTTGCATCAGAGTACAATGACCAATTCTCACCATTGAATGGTCGATACAACAAATGAACGCTGTCTTCATTCATTCCCCAGGCGTTCAGCTGCGCGAAAAAGGCTGAGTCATATTCAGCAGCATTGCTTTGATAAAAACGCCATTTTCCGCTCAATACGGTTTCTTCATCTCCCTGCCAATGCACTTCCAAAATACGATCAGGACTGACGAACCAATCCGTTCCCGCCAAATAAGGATGGTACTCAGCTTCAGCAAAATGATTTTCTACTCTGAACCAAATGCTATCCGCTCCACCCATGTTGGTGGGATTGACGCTGAAATCGGCGTAACTCAGATCCACGTTACCCGTATTGTACAACATTCTCTCTTCAGCCAATACAGCCTGATGCAGGGTTCCGTTGCGATTGATAACAACATCGGTAGGAACAAAATCAAAGCCAATCAAAACCTCTTGAACGGGATCTGTATGCATGTAGCCTTGGTACTCCCAATCGCCGTTGGGTTTTCGAAACGCCAATTCAATGGGCGTGCTGGTATTAAAAATCGATTGATGGTTCAAGTGATGCTCCACTTGAATCGTCACTATGTTGATGGCTGGAACTTCTGCTGGCTCAACTGAAAAGCTTCTCACCCGATACTCTGGAAATCCAGGTTGAAAAACAAACGTGTTGAAAAATGCGGTCAAATCATATGACGTGTAAGCTTGGAAAAAATCTCTCAAATTGATGGAGGAGTGACTAGAAAAAGAGCGTTGCATTTGATAATCTCGACAAGCAGTAAAAAAAGATTGATCACCCATTATGTAGCGCAAATTATGCACCACCCAAGCGCCTTTGCGGTATACAGTAGAACCATAAGTTAATGAATGGGGAACACCTGAAACAGGCCACCATCCGCCATCCGTCACGTGTGTAGAGGTCAAGACTTCTTTGTGCAAAGCCTTTTGCTCCTCCCAATAGGCAGTTGTTCCGTATAAACCTTCCAAAGCCAAAGATTCGCAATAAGAGGCCCAACCTTCATTGAGCCACATGTCTTCTTGTGAAGCGCAAGTCACAGCATCACCCCACCACATGTGACTCAGTTCATGCGCGAACAAAGTCTCGTAAGTCAAGTTGCCATTGATGGCAAACAATGGATAGGCAATATTGCCTGCATGCTCCATCGCTCCTCCATTAAAGGGAACAGCCACATAGCCAATGCGGTCAAAAGGATATGGACCAAAACGATTTTCAAAATGAGTGGTTACCTGAGGCAAGTTCACCAAACTGTTTTTGAAGTTGGTAGAATCGGTTGACCTGGATGCCAACCAGATTGGAATCACGTCACCATCTTCAGATACCCAATCCTCCTCAACACGCACATATTGCCCCACTGCGACCGATGCCAAATAGGAGGGAATAGGCTGTGATAAATCCCATTCGAACCATCTGTTTCCTTCTGCATCTATTGATTCAGATAACAACACTCCACCGCAATATGCTGAATGAATAGGCAAGGTTTTTACCATTAGATGATAACTTGCCCTGTCATTGAAATCATCAATACACGGATGCCAAGCCCTTCCCAAGCAATGTGGATCCTCTGTAAAACCGACACCCAAATTGTAAGCATATTGGCTGTTGTAATAAAAGCCACCCCAACTTGCATCGGTCTCAGGATTCCCATGGTAATAGGTAGTCAACTCCAAAGTATCTTCAGCATTGCCATTCCAATTGACCCAAAGCGATTGAATGGTCTTATTATATGATGCATTCACCCCATTGACCTTAACACTGTCCACCGTCATGCCCCACAAATCCAAGTGCAGGAGGTTTGTGGTTTGATGGATGGCCAAATGAGAGACTGCCCTTCCTGCAATCTGTTGTTGGGCGAATCCAGTGAAGTCCAATTGAAGATCTTGGTGCACCACATCCATGGTATCCAATCGCGCTGAAGCCGAAAGTAATAGTTGTTTTTTATGACTACAACTGTGATGTACTTGCGAACATAATTGATTGCTTAAAAACAAAAAGAGCGAAAAGAAACAAGCATGACCGAATGTTCTCACTTGAAAATCTGAATATGATAACCAGCGAGACACATCAATCCCTTTGAAAGCTATGCGAACTTCGGCTACAGTTCTATTAACGCAAAGGGCGCAAAGAATTCGCAGGGTGCGCAGAGATTTGAAAGCATTATCTTTCTGCGATCTTTGCGTTTCCTTGGCGCACTCTGCGTTCATTAAAAAGTTCATCGAACGGATTGGCATAAAAAGCAAAATTTACACATAATAAAAACTATTGATCCAACGGTCAAAGACATAGTCAATGGCCTCCTCACTGGGATGGCAGCCATCAGGTTTGTAAAAAGAATAATCGCGGAGCTCATCCACCACCCACTCGTAAGAAGGAAAATAACGCACATCAACCTGCTGCGACAATCGGTGACACAACATGCGCAAGACAGATTTGGACAAACTATTCTCCATTACACCCAAACGTTCATGTCGGACGGGGCTCACAGTAAAAACAATTTTCAATTGCGGAGCAAAAGCTTTGACAGCCGCAATGGTCCTGATCCAATGGGATTCCATGGCATGAACATCCAACAGTTCTTGCTCAAAATCCAATTGGTTCAGTCGTTGACAATTTCCAACATGACTTTGAAATGGCAGGTATTTCCAAGCATATGCCGTGCCCAAGGTGATGACCAAGACATGGGCCTTTTTCAAATTCAATTGTATATGATTGGCCACCCAATCAATGTCGCTCATAAGGTCGCTTTCCTTGGCATGATTGAGTACCTTTCCACCTGCTAGACATTTGTAAAAGTTGTCATCAAACACCACTTGCTTTTTGGGATCCCAATCGCGGTTTCCCAATGCATAATCCAGCCATTGGGCAATGACTTCAGGTTGGAACAACATACCCATCGGATTACTCAACACATCCCAACCTTTCTCCCTGCAGCGAAGGGCCATTTCATTGGAAAAACAAGAACCCAACATAACAGCATTGACTGCATCAGGAACCTCCCAATCCATCCAACCCATCCAAAAACGTGACAATTGTTGACTCATATCTGGGGCACATGGATTTGACCACATGCAAAATCTCCTCTGGGACAAGCTCGCTTTCCATGCAAACCACAGGGACGACACGGCAATTCCTCGGTTGTCTCTAATACCAACGCGTTGTCAGAAAGCGGACCAAAGCCAAAGTCCAAAACAGTGCTACAAAAAAAGGCCGTTACCGGCGCATTCATGGCCGAACAAAGATGCAAAGGTCCGCTGTCATTGACATAGTTCATCTGGGCCTTTGACATTAGAACCGCTGATTGCATCAATGACAATTGCCCTGCCAAAACCTGAACCGATGGATTGTTCCATTTTTCTTTTAGTCCATTCAAAAAAGCAACATCACCGGGACCACCCAATAAATAAATGGGTTGATTCATATGACGATCCACCACTGCCTTCCACACCGCTTCCGGTGCGCGCTTGGTTTCCCAAACAGATGAAGGACTGAGCGTAACAAAGGACTGCTTCGTCCAACTTTCAATCATTCTCTCATCTTCAACACTGGGATAAATCTTGGGTAAAACGCGCACATCACAATGCACCAAATCCATCAGGCGATCGACCTCATGCTTGCCAGCCATCATTTGATAAGGAACCAAATTTTTAAACAGCAAGGCCAACACACTTTGATCGTACACCCATTTGGTGGTTGCCTTGGAAAGCAGAGCAAACAAAGACATCGTAAAATAGCGCTGAACCAAATACAGCTCATCAAATTTCACCGCTCGCACTTGTTGTAATAAAGACCACCAAGACTTCCACTTGTTCTTTTTGTCCCACACCAATACTTGATGCACTTTTGGGTGATTGGAATAAAAAATCTCATTGCCTTTGCGCACCAAGACGTGAACTTCAAGTCCGCGCTGCGCAAGGGCCTCCACCGCTGATGTGGCCAATATGGCATCGCCGATGAATGCCGTTTGTATGAGCAGTGCCTTCTTCATCAAACGGCTACATCGTGCTCACGCAGAGCTTCGTTCAAAGAAGTTTTTAAATCGGTACTTTCCTTGCGCTGCCCAATGATCAGTGCACAAGGAACGCCATATTCCCCAGCAGGAAAAGACTTGTTGTAAGAACCCGGAATAACCACCGAACGTTCTGGAACCTCGCCGATATAGGTCACTGGCTTTTCTTGGGTAACATCAATAATTTTTGTACTCTTTGTCAAAACGACGTTTGCACCCAAAACCGCTTCTTTTCTTACTCGCACACCTTCCACTACAATGCATCTAGAACCAATAAAGCATCCATCCTCAATGATCACAGGGGCCGCTTGTAAAGGTTCCAATACACCGCCAATACCGACTCCACCGCTCAAATGCACATCCTTTCCAATTTGAGCACAAGATCCAACTGTGGCCCAAGTATCCACCATGGTTCCCTTGTCTACATATGCACCTATGTTCACATAGCTGGGCATCAAGATAACCCCACTGGACAAGTAAGCTCCGTATCGCGCTACTGCATGAGGAACAACGCGAACACCCAACTCAGCGTAATTTCTTTTTAATGCCATCTTATCATGAAACTCCATCGGGCCTGCCTCCAAAGTCTCCATTTTGCGAATAGGAAAGTACATAACGACCGCTTTCTTCACCCATTCATTGACCTGCCACTCTCCACTTTCCAAAGGCTCTGCAACACGCAATCTCCCCTTGTCCAACTCTTCAATCACCCATTCTATGGCCTTCACCACCTCCACTTGCTGCAAGAGCGAACGGTCCGACCAAGCAGATTCTATTGTTGATTTAATTTCTGTCAGCATCATGATTTAAACGTATTTTGGTCAAAAATAAGCCAAGATGGGACGACTGATAGCAATTGATTACGGTGAAAAAAAATGCGGAATCGCAGAAACCGATGATCTAAAAATGATTGCTTCACCACTGACCACCGTTCCTACCCTTGAAATCATAGATTTTCTGCAAAAGTACTTTTCAAAATACTCCGTTGAAGGGGTTGTTTTAGGGGAAGCCAGATACCTCAATGGTGATGCATCCACCACCACTGAGATGCAAGCCAAGTTCGAAGAAAAACTGAAGTTGAAATTCCCCCAAATGCCCGTGCATCGGGTTAATGAGATGTTCACGAGCGCCATCGCCACACGAGCCATTCAAAGCATGGATCTTTCCAAGAAAAAAAGAGAAAACAAAGGCTTGGTAGACGCCATCAGCGCCAGTCTAATACTGCGCGACTTCTTGGGGTAAATTAACAAAGCAAATTATCAGCCTCTTTCCTATCTTTGTCGTCCATGAAAAATTTCATTGTTTGTGCCCTTTCCATCTTTGTTTTGAGCGGCTGCTCAGAATACAGCAAGATATTGAAGGAAAAAGACATGAATAAAAAGTATCAGGCTGCAGTCCAGTATTACAATGAAGGTGAATGCCACAAAGCATTGCCATTATTGGATGAGTTACAAGGCCCCACGAGAGGAAGTTCAATTGCTGAGGATGTTCAATATCATTTTGCTGTCACACAATTGTGCATCAAGGATTACATCATGGCTGGATATTATTTGAAATCATTTGCTAAAAATTATCCAAGACATCCCAAGTCCGAAGAATGTTTGTTCAAATCTGCCTACTGTAGTTATTACTTGAGTCCTGAGCACACGTTGGATCAACTTGAAACGAAGCAAGCCATAGATGATTTTCAATATTTTCTAGACCGTTACCCGAATTCAACATTAAAAGACTCGGCCAATATCTTAGTTGCTGAATTGAATGCCAAATTGGAAATCAAAGCCTACGAGAAAGCCAAATTGTACGTCAAAACAGAGAAATACAAGGCCGCCTCATTGGCCCTGAAACATTTTCTAACAGAATACCCCACTTCCAAATACAGAGAAGAAATTCAATATTTGATTGTTAAAAGTGGCTATTTGTTGGCTGATGGCAGCATTGACAGCAAGAAAATCGAAAGATTTCGCGCAACTACAGAATCTTATATTAACTTTGCAAACGCTTATCCTGAGAGCAATTGGCTGAAAGAGGCCCAAAGCTATTTTGATAAGAGTGTGAATCAAATTGAAAAATTGTCCAAGTAATAACCATGAGCAAGTTTAAAAATACAGCAGCAGAAAAGACCACGGTAACCCGTGATGCCAACAAATTGTTTGAAAAAGTAGATGGCAATCTTTTCGAAACCATTGTGCTTTTGTCTAAGCGTTCCAATCAAGTGAGCAAGGAAATGAAAGAAGAGTTGAGTCAAAAATTGGAAGAATTTAGCTCCAATACAGACAACTTGGAAGAGGTATTTGAGAACCGCGAACAAATTGAAATCTCCAAGCACTATGAGCGCATGGCCAAGCCACAATCCATTGCCATTCAGGAATTGGTAGACGGTGAGGTATATTGGAGATACCCAGACACTGAAGAGAACAATGGTTAATCCCATTTGATGTCGATAAATTTAAAAGATGGCTTGGTCCATCTTTTTTTATTTTAGAAACGTGAAAGGAAAAAAAATACTGGTCGGTGTTACAGGAAGCATTGCTTGCATTAAAACAGCCATGCTCATTAGGTCTTTGACCAAATCAGGATGTGATGTCAAGGTAATGATGACCAATGCAGCGTTGAATTTTATTCAACCGCTCACCTATGCGGCACTTACTGGACATCCAGTCGCAAGCGATTTTTCAGAAAACAAAGAAAGTGGCGAATGGGTTAATCATGTGCACTTGGCGCTGTGGGCAGATGCCATCGTGATTGCTCCCTGCTCTGCCCATACCTTGGCCAAGATGGCAAGCGGCCATTGCGACAACTTTTTAATGGCCACCTACATGAGTGCCCGTTGCCCCATATTCATTGCTCCTGCCATGGACCACGATATGTACCTGCATGCAGGCACCCAAGCCAATCTCAAAACGTTGGCTGAACGAGGGCACCACATTATTGCTCCGCAAGAAGGAAGTTTGGCCAGTGGACTTGATGGCAAAGGGCGAATGGCGGAACCTGAAGACATCTTCGAACAACTTCTACAATTTTTCACTCCCGATCAACGGTTGTATAAAAAGACCATATTAATTACTGCGGGACCAACCCAAGAACCCATCGACCCTGTGCGCTACATCAGCAATCACAGCTCAGGAAAAATGGGATATGCGCTGGCTGAGCGCGCCGCAGAAATGGGTGCTCATGTAACGCTCATTTCAGGACCCACGCATCTAAAAAGTCATCATCCCAACATCACGCGCATTTCAGTAGTGACCGCTGCTCAAATGGCGGAAGCAGCCTTTCAACATTTTGAACATTGCGATATGGCCATTCTTGCCGCAGCTGTTGCAGACTTCACACCTGATGTTGTATCAGAGCACAAAATAAAAAAAACCGGTCATTCCATGAGCATTGCGCTCAAGCCAACTACAGACATTGCGCTTGCTTTGGGACAAGCAAAATCTGAAAATCAAAGAATCATCGGATTTGCTTTGGAAACTGAAAATCTTGAAAAAAATGCACTGATCAAGATGAGTGCAAAAAAAATGGACATGATTGTGGCCAATGACGCCACTGCGGCTGATTCAGGATTTGGTGGAGACAACAACACCGTCACAATGTTCTACGGAGAAAATCGTTCTATTGCACTTCAGCCCATGCACAAAACAAAAGTGGCTCAAAAAATACTCGAATCGATATGCGACAACTTACTCTAATTGGCTTGTTTTTTCTGGGTCTATGCACTCAAATCCTTCATGCGCAAGAATTGAATTGCAACGTCACCATTATTCCTCCCCGTGTTATTACAACAGATGCTGAGATTTTTAAAACCATGGAAGGGGTAATTGAAGAGTTCATGAACTCCAGAAAATGGACAAAGGACAGCTGGGATTCAAAAGAACGCATCGATTGTTCTATTCAAATCACCGTTGAGCAACAAGTAAGCAGCAGACAATTCCAAGGCTCCATTCAGGTCAGCAGCAGCAGGCCTGTATTCAACGCCGATTACAAATCGACCATGCTCAGCATCAATGATAAAAACTTTGGTTTCAGTTATCAGGACAATGCCAATTTGCAATGGTCTCAAGACCAACACAGAGACAACCTAACTTCGGTATTGGCCTACTACGCTTATCTTATATTGGCCATGGATTACGACTCATTTGCTCCTGAAGGTGGCACAGAGCACTTTCTGATGTGCCAAACCATTGTAACCAATGCGCAAAACGCACCTGAAGATGGATGGAAAGCCAGTCAGAAAGGCCAACAGAACAGGTATTGGATCATTGAAAATATTTTATCACAATCCTTCAAACCTTTGCGAGACGCCTTCTACAATTATCACCGACAAGGTTTGGATCTTTTATATTTCGATATCGAAAAAGGAAGAAATACCATGGCTTCGGCATTAGAGGGCTTAAGGGCCATTCATAAAATCAGGCCTTCATCCTACAATCTTCAGATTTTCTTTTACGGAAAAGCGGATGAAATCATCAATGTTTTCAAACCAGCCCCGAATGAAATCAAGCAACCCATTTATGAATTGTGTAAATTGGTTGACCCCGGAAACATCGCCAAGTATGAGCGAATCATGGCACCATAATTTATATGCGTTTTCACATAATCATCGCTTGTAATCGTCATTACCTTTAGCAAAAAAACCAGTGTTACAATCCATTAAAGTTCAAAATTTCGCGCTGATTGACCAAGCCGAATTGATTTTTCAAGATGGTTTTACAGCAATTACAGGTGAGACCGGAAGTGGGAAATCCATACTGCTTGGGGCCATTGGAGTCTTGCTTGGACAACGTGCAGATACCAAGTTCATCCGAACTGGTGAAAACAAATGCGTGATTGAAGCGCATTTCGTATTGGATCCATCTTGGATTTCTTTCTTTGAGGAGCATGATTTGGATTTTGAATCCCACACCACCATTCGCCGTGAAATACTGAGTAACGGCAAGAGCAGGGCCTTCATCAATGACACTCCTGTATCCGTGCAAACTTTAAAGTTGGCGGGAGAGCAGCTGATTGATATCCATTCACAGCATGAGCAATCATTGATTGGTCAAAGACATTTTCAATTGGATATCATTGACCTTGTCGCTAAAAATCAATTGGGTGTTCAAGAATACAAGTCCAAGTACAAACTTTGGAACCAATTGAAAGAGCAACAAGCACAATTGATACAAAAACAAAAAGAATGGTCGGCCACTGTGGACTTCATACAATTTCAGTATGATGAAATGGCACAATCATCTTTGGGAAAAATCAATGTTGTAGAAAGCGAGCAGTGGGTCAAACGCGCGGAGCACATTGAAGAAATCAATGCCATGCTCCAACAATGTGGACAGCTGTTCAATGCAGAGAATGGGATTGTCTCTCAGATTTATCAAGGTTTGCAATTGTTTCAAAAACATGCTGAGCAAATCAACAACGGTCAAGACTTATTGAATCGATTAAAATCCATTCAAATTGAAATCAAAGATTTATCCAATGAGTTGGAATCAGCTGTAGAGAGTAATGTTTTTGACCCTGAAAAATTAGATCAATTGCAACAGCAATTGGGAGAAATCTACAGATTACAACAAAAACATAGGGTATCAAGCACGGAAGAGTTGGTTGTATTAAAAGACCAATGGGAAACCCAACTCAATACCATTCATCATTTTGATGATGAGATGGAAAAAATCAATAGTGAGATAGCCAAAACAGAATCTGAGCTGTACACAATAGGTCGTTTAATCAGCGCCAGAAGACAAGAGGCTGCTGCAAGCATTTGTTCAGACATTGAAGGATGGTTGAAGAAACTTTCCATGGAACATGCTCAGCTTAACCTTTCCCTGACTGAAACTGAATTCAAACCCGACGGCATCAATGATGTGCAAATGCTATTCAGTGCCAACAAAGGAAACGCTTCAATGCCTATACAAAAGGCGGCTTCCGGTGGGGAATTGTCAAGGGTGATGTTGGCCATTAAGACTGTTTTGGCCAAGCAAAAGTCATTGCCAGTTTTAATTCTGGATGAAATAGATACAGGAGTCAGTGGAGATGTGGCGTTGAAGATTGGTGCTTTGTTGCAAGAATGTGGGACCCACATGCAACTCATTACCATTTCACACCTGCCACAAGTAGCAGCCAAAGCGCAGCATCAATTCAAGGTATTAAAGGATCACAGTGGTGAGCGAACCATCACTTCCATTAAAACTTTAAATGCGCAAGATCGCATTCAAGAAATTGCAGAAATGCTGAGCGGACAAAAACCCACTCCAGCAGCCATCACCAATGCCAAAGAGTTGCTGAATCTCAATTAGAAGCTCATCTCGATGCCCATATTGAACATCAAAGGCAATTGATTGGTGCGCTTAGCGGTAATGCGATCAATGTAAAACACATTTTCTCTGTTGTAGAAATTGGTAATACCATAATTCCACTCCCAGTTGGCTTTTTTGCCTTCCCAAGTATGTTTCAAATTGACATCCAAACGATGATAGTAGGGCAATCTACCACCATTTAATCCTGCGAACTGAATACCCAACTCATTGGGGTTGGCATTCACGTAATCAGTACTAATACCGCCTGATACCAGATTGGGTTGGTAGTAACCTTGGGTTTGAGTGAATGGCAATCCAGATCCCAAATTCCAACGACCTGATAACTCCCAATTTCTGTCTTTTCCAAACTTCTGTGTCGCCACCAAATTGATGTTGTGACGGCGGTCAAATACGGGAGCGTACCATTTTAATCCATCCCAACGATCAACTTTCATCAATGAATAAACCATATAGATATACTGTCTCTTGCTCTCGTATTTCAAGACCATATCCGCACCGTATGCCCTTCCCATTTCAATCAAAAAGTCTTTGCGCAAAATCTCTGGTTGATCCTGATTGTCTCCGTCATCAGGGAAGATTTTATTTCTGTTAATGTTGGTGATCTGTCTGAAATCTCTGTAATAACCTTCAAAATTGATATTGATCGACTCCGTTAAATCAAACTCAGTACCCGCTACATAATGAATGGCTCTTTGTAAAGAATTCTTCACCAATTTTGTTTCATTGTCGGGAGTGACAAATTCATCTTGGGTTTCTTCAGGTGCTGCTAAAAACCCGTAAAAGAGGTTAACCACATCACGGTCAGAATTGGTCGCCATCAAATTTTGAGAGTATCTACCCAAAGCCAATTTCAATCTCAACCTTTCAGAAGCTTTGTACTTTAAACCAAAACGTGGCTCTGGAGAAACCACAGCAATAGAGCTATAATACTGCATACGAATACCGGGTTCTACAATCCAATTTTTTCGATTGATCTTGTAAGTAAAATAACCATTCAGCTCTGTCATGTTCTGAGCCAAGTCAACCTTTACACCCAGTGGGTTGAAAGTATTGTACTGGGTTCCAAAACCTACAATCTCCAATCCATAATTTAAAACATCTTTATCAATATTGAATTTATAATCTAAGCCAAAATTAAAACTAGAGATCTCAGTCGCTCTATCCGGATTGTTTTCTTCCTTGAGTATACACTTGTACTTAGAGAATGCAAAGTTTCCGTTTATTAAGACTGTAGAACCGGCAGGAGCCACAACAAAATTTCCGCCACCACCGTTATTCACCCAGCTCAACTGAGATAATCCTTGGTACTTGATTACATCATCGGTAAAGTTGAAACCAAACAAATTCAATTTGCTACCATTGCCACCTCCCATGGAAATCTTCCCATAGATATCGCGGTACCTAAAAGGCAAACCAGCACCATCATTCACATCAGGATAAATGGTCTTAGAAGATTTATCCAAGTATGAATTCTTCAATGAAAACATGTAGGAAATTCCACCGCCTTTTTCATTTAATTTCTTGAGCGGTCCCTCCAACAATACTTTTGTACCAAATGGATTCACGCCTACCCTTCCATTGGATTTGCGCTTATTGCCATCCCTTGTGGTGATGTCCATTACCGAACTGATTCTACCGCCGTACTGCGCATTGAAACCGCCCGTGTACACATCGGCAGTAGAAATGATATCGGTATCAAAAACAGAATACAAACCAATGCTGTGAAAAGGATTGTAAATAACCATACCATCCATAATCACTTTATTCTGCACTGGGCTACCTCCACGTACGAAAATCTGTCCGCCCTGATCACCTGTACTCACAAAACCCGGCAAGACTGTGAGGTACTGCACCAAATCCGCCTGGCCACCAATGGACGGGATTTTCTTGATGTCTTGAGAACGAACCGTCTCGGAAGAAATATTCACGTTATTGATTTGATCCGAGCGCTCTGAGGAAACATCCAACGTTTTCATTTCAACATCGGAACGATCCACCAAGTAGTTCTTGGTTAGAACTTTGTTTTCTTGAATCTCAATTTCTTCTTTGATGGTCTTGAACTCGATGGATTGAACAATAAGTGTATATTTTCCAACTGGCACTTTAGTCAAAGAATAATAGCCGCTGATATCGGTCTGCGCGCCAAAACCGGTTCCCTCCAAACCAACTGTGATAGGAAATACAGCCTGACCTGTTTCCTTATCTTTAATGAATCCACGAACCGAGCCTTGACCCAACATTTGTACACTCAACAACAACAAGGCCGCTATAAAGAAGTTTCTCATATCATTTTCATTTGACTAACGGCGAATATACAAACACCGCTGCATCAGATTTACGTATTTTTTTTGAATGGAATAGATAGCACATGCTCAAAATGTTCTATTTTGGCATAGTTTTTTAGTGACCTCCAAAAAATAAGATTATGAAAAAATTATTGTTACTTGTATTTTCTCTTGCATCCTCTGTATTGTTTGCCCAGCCTGATAATGATTTCAAGGATTTGCTTTCGCTTTTTGTCGATCAGAAATACGAGAAGGTATTGAACAAGGCCGAAAATTATACCATGGGTGATGACACCAAGAAACACCCTTTGCCATATCTGTATATCGCCATGTCGTTGTATGAAATGTCAAAGATTGAAAAATACACGCAAATGGAAGAATACAAAGGCGCTTTTAAAGATGCCATGAAATTTTGTTCCAAGTATGCAGCCAAAGACAAAGACAAAAAATATGTTGATGAATTCCCTGATTTCTTCATGAATATCCGCAAGGACATCACAATTGAGGGTGATATGCAATATGAGCAGGGTAAATTCACCAAAGCCAAATTGTACTATGACTGTTTGATTGATGTTGAGCCCAGCGACGCAGGAGCACACATCATGCTAGGGCTTTGTTTTGCCCATGCCAAAGCTGTAAAAGATTCAGACATGGAATTGGCCA
>CANEVR010000037.1 GCA_947442505.1 Flavobacteriales bacterium
CCCATACATTCTGTATTCAATACTTTTAGCGAATATAATAAACCGACTTGCTTATTTTTGAATCATGAGAAATTTTAGAACAAGTTTTTTGTTGTTTTTGCTGCTAAGTGCTTCCGCGACCATTTTTGGCCAACGTCAGTACTGGGAGGATAAGTTCAAACAATTGGGTCCAGAATTGGCAACGCCCAATGAACAACGCACTGCAAGTGGCGCCCCAGGAGCTCGCTATTGGCAGCAGCAAGTGGATTACACCATGAATATTATGATTGACGACGAGACACAAAAGTTGTTTGGTGAAGAGTGGATTACCTATCACAATTTTTCACCCGATCAATTGACCTATTTGTGGATCCAACTGGATCAAAACAACATGGCCAAAGAGAGCGATGCTTACAAGATTGAGCAATCTAAAATCAATGAGACCATGAGCTACAATGACATCAAAGATTTGGAGCCATGGTACGATGGAGGTTTCAAAGTAGTTGAAGTAAAAGACAAATCAGGTAAAGATTTAAAATGTATCATCAACCAAACGATGATGCGTATTGATTTGCCAACACCGTTGGTTTCGGGTGGCACTTATTCATTTAAAATTAAATGGTGGTACAATATCAATGACCGTATCAGATTGGGTGGGCGCAGTGGTTATGAATATTTTGATCAAGATAAAAATTACTTGTACACCATGGCGCAGTTCTATCCTCGATTGGCTGCCTACATGGACTATTCAGGTTGGCAGAATAAACAATTCTTGGGTTCAGGTGAATTCACTTTGGACTTTGGAAATTATATGGTGAACATTACGGTTCCCAATGATCACGTCGTCGCGGCAACAGGTGAGTTGCAGAATGCAAAGGCAGTTATGAATACGGAGCAAATGTCTCGTTGGGAAAAAGCCAAGAAAAATTTTGATGCGCCAGTTGAAATCATCAACCAAGCTGAAGCAACCGAAAATGAGAAAGTCCGTGCAAAAGGCAATGAACAAAAGACTTGGACTTTTAAGGCAACCAACGTCCGCGACTTTGCATTTGCTTCTTCTCGCAAATTCATTTGGGATGCGATGGCTGTTAAGATCGGGAACAAGACCACCATGGCCATGAGTTATTATCCCAAAGAAGCCAATCCACTTTGGGGCCAATTTTCAACACGCGCGGTAGCGCACACTTTGCGTGTTTATTCCAAATACACCATTGATTATCCATATCCGGTGGCCATTTCAGTCAACTCAAAGTGGATAGGAATGGAATATCCCATGATTTGTTTCAATGGTGGTCGACCAGAAACGGACGGCACTTACACTGAAGGAACCAAGTATTCCACCCTGGGCGTAATCATTCACGAAGTAGGCCATAACTTTTTTCCCATGATCATCAACAGCGATGAGCGCCAATGGACATGGATGGATGAAGGGTTAAACACATTTATGCAATATCTAACAGAAAAGGAATGGGATGCCAATTATCCCACAAGAAGAGGACCTGCTAGAAACATCGTTGACTATATGAAAGGCGACAAATCGAAGATGTCTCCCATCATGACCAATAGTGAAAGCATTTATCAATTTGGAAACAATGCGTATGGCAAGCCTTGCACAGCATTAAACATTCTCCGAGAAACAGTCATGGGCCGAGAGTTGTTTGACTATGCGTTCAAGGAGTATTGCAGAAGGTGGGCCTTCAAACACCCAACACCTGAAGACTTTTTCAGAACCATGGAGGATGCCAGTGCTGTCGATTTAGATTGGTTTTGGAGAGGTTGGTTTTATGGTACAGATCATTGCGACATGGCCATGAAAGAAATTAAAATGTTTGTCATTGACTCCGAAAACCCTACTGTGGAGAAAGGAATAGACAAGGAGCGAAAAGAAGCACGTACTGCTGATATCAGCTTAAAAAGAGATAGAGAAGAAAAGCTCGTTACGTTGGTAGAATTGGATCCAGCCGCCCGTGATTTCTATTATTCATTCGATCCTCACAAAGTCACCAAAACCGATCAAAAACAATTTGAAGAGTTCACCAAAACCTTAACACCTGAAGAGAAAGCCTTGATGGATAGTCATTCTTATTACTATCAAATTACCGTTGAGAATGTTGGAGGATTGATCATGCCTTTGATTTTCCAATTCACGCTGAAGGATGGCAGTTCAAAGGAGTTCAGAATACCTGCAGAAATTTGGAAGATGTCAGAACCTACAGTAACCAAGGTATTTGTTTTATCTCAACCAGCAGTAGAGATTGCCTTGGATCCATTTTTGGAAACAGCAGATGTTGAATTAAACAACAACCACTGGCCAGCGAAAATGGTACCCAATCGTTTTGATTTGTTCAAAGACAAACGGGGAAGAGGACAGGAAGAAAATGAAATGCAGAAAGCGAGAAGGGAAGGGAATCAATAGTCCTTCAATTCTTTTGCTTCTATTTCAACATTAACCATAAACGGGGCTGAATCCAGTCCCGTTTTTTGTTGAAGAATAAATTGATATTCACCAAATGACTCAAATTCCATTTGCTCCGCCAAGACAACATCAAAATTTAAATAATCCAATGCCTTGTCACCATTAAAGGTACCATCCGGATTTCTGATAATGATGTCTAGCTCATGGGTGATGCTGTCACCATTGGGTTTTATCTCTATCCAAGACAAGGGCAGATTATCATAGGGATAGTGAATACCGCATTGAAGGTCCATGGTTAACCGATAAGGTTTGTCATTCTTTTGGATGTTCCATTTCCAAACAACAGGCTTTGTCCACAAGAGCTCTTTTCCAAAATCAAATTCGTAATGCAGTGATGAACCGCTATTGCAGCCAAATAAAAAACAAATGGCAGCAATGATAAAAATATATTTACTTGACATCATTGAATTGGATAGGCTTTTCAAAAATAAGTTCTCCTTGCTTGTTGTAATAAGCGACAGAAAGTTGACGCTCTTTTCTACTGCCGCTGATTTTAAGCATGGCAAAATGACGCTCGGCCACAATGGTTCCTTCCATTCTAAATGTATTCTTCTCCTTACTCATATCAAAAGCTCCTGAAGTAAGAGGAGACGAGGTTAGATCATACAATGTATAATCGCCATTGCTCCATTTGCTTATTTCTCCGCAATGCCTATCTCCAGATAAGAAAACCACATTGTTGATTTTATTGGCTTGCAATAGATCCATGATGTAGGATTTCTCTCGGCCGTAATTGGCGTAATTTTCATAGACCATTTCGGAGTTTAAAAATTGACCTCCGATACAAATGATTTTGAAACTGGCTTTTGAGGTCATCAGTGCATTGATGAGCCAATGGATTTGATCTTGCCCTAAAATACTTGCGCCATGATCCACAGAAAGATTGGGTGTTGTATTCAGATTTTGAGCTGTTCTGTTGTAGCGGTTGTCCAACAAGAAAAAATCAATATCACCAATGGTTACCATAGAAGTATTGCCATTTATTCCATCAATACTTTTGGTTGGATTGGGCCAAAAGTGTTGAAAGGTTGCAAGGCTTTTGTCTTTTAATGCAAAACTCCCATTGCTGTCATTGGGGCCAAAATCATGGTCATCCCAGATTGCATAATTGGGAACGCTTCGCAATAAACTGTCCAACCTTGGATGTTTTCTTGAGTGAACATAGCGCATGATCATACCTTCTTCACTGTCCCAATCACCTTCTCGAAAATAGACATTGTCACCGAGCCAAATCATGGCATCGGGTTTCTTGTTGGCTATACTATTGAAAATCATTTCAGATCCTCCATAAGACTTGCCAGGACGATCATATTCAGGGTCGTTGATATAAGCACAAGATCCAAATGCAATATTCAAATTGGGAGGATCTGTGCGGTACTGCCAAAGAGGCTGTGTCCTAAAAGAAATGGAATCATCTTGCAATTCAAATTGATCATTGATTTTAACCCAATATTGCGTGTTGGGTTTTAAGGAGTGCAACTTGATGGTGCCTGAATGCGCGTAATGATTCTCCAATAGAAGAGGGAAGGTTTGAACAAGATTATTGCCTTCATACAATTTAACCTGCAAGTAATAATCTTCCCATTGGTGATCATTCAATTGAACGGGTTCATGATCCTTTAAGACAAATATCTTGGCATCCCGCATTCCTACATGTCCAATGGTCCAATGGAGCAGGTCATTCTTTTGTCCTAATAGTTGTAATGAAGTCAGCGCTAGGATTGAAAAAGCTGCAACAATTGTTGAGAGGTTTTTGACCATGAAAAATGTTTTTGAACGATTTGTTTGGAACGTTGAACATCAAATGAAAAATCGGGAGATAAATGTTTAATGATGGCTTCAGCAAATTGAATATCATCCATTTGAATATCCAGTAGGAGTTGTACTTCAGCATCAAAAGCTTTAGCGACCAATGGACTGCATATGACAGATTTTCCCATGGCCAACGCCTCAATGATCTTGTTTTGCATGCCACTGCCCAAAGTCATGGGAGCAACAAATACCTTCCCTTGCTGATAGGCGCTTTTGATATCAGGCAACCAACCAGTAATGTGTATTCTTGGATCACTGAGCTGTGACAATATGGTGCGATGGGGTTCCGCTCCTGCAATAATGAGTGGAGTTTCAGGACAATGGTGCCAAACCAAGGGCATTATTTTTTTTCCCAATCTTAAGGCGGACTCAACATTAGGCGGATATCCCATGTTGCCTGTAAATACAACAGCATTGGGATACTCAGCAAGGACCGGTGCCTCTATAAAAGATGCATCAATTCCGTTTGAAACAATGTCAATGAAGTGGGGGATACCAGTATTTTCCGCATCTGTTTTTGAAATAATGGTATGATGATCAAAATAATGATAGACACCGTGCTCATACTGCTTGACCTTTTCATACTCCCATTCATAGAGCCAGCGTTCATACCATGGAGCGTGCTGCGCCCTGCGTTTTAATCCCGCAGAAAATGAATCCATGTAATCCAAAGTTTTGTCAAAGTTGGTTTCTTCTTTGACATACTCAGCAGTTCTGATGAGCTGCGCATACAGATGATCAGGCTGACCATTCACCAAAATTTCTTTGAATCTTTTATGCGCTCTTTGGTTGTAAAATAAAATAACCTGAAGAGGCAATTTGGTCCAAATGATGCGCAAGAATTGAAAAGGAACCCGCCATTTGTGCAATTGAATAAAATGCCATTCTCCTCCCAAGGATTCCAAATGTTTTTTTTGATCGTGTTGTAATTTCTCAAAATGAAAACAAACAACAGTCAACGAAATTCCTTGCGACAAGAATGCCTTGATTTGATGATAAGCGCGCAATTTATCACCTTTTTCAAGGGGATAAGGAATTCGGCTTAATGTCATCAATAATTTCATTTTCTTTGAATATCCCGATAGAATTGAATCAATGCTTTTGTAATTTGAACATTGTCAAAATGTTTTTCAGCAAATGTCCTGGCATGTTTTCCCAATTCTGAAATTTTATCCATATCACTTACCAAGGGCTCTAACGCTTGAATCCATTCTTGAATAGAATCTGCAATCCTTAATGATTCAGAATGATGATCCTCTATGCCAATGGCTCCAATGGTGGAAGAGACGATGGCTTTACCCAAAGCCATTCCCTCAATAATCTTAACACGTATTCCGCCCCCACTGAGCAGGGGAACCACCATAATGGAGTGATTGGCCATGAAGCCGTGGGAATCTTCAACTTCACCAATGATATTCACTCCAGGAACATCCAGCTGTACAAAGCTCTCAGGCATATTTCGTCCTGCTAGGTTTAGCTTAAGCAAAGGAAAATGAGCGTGTATGTGTGGCCAAATTTTTTCAATAAACCATGTTAGTCCCTCAATATTGGGTTCCCAATCCATGGCTCCCAAATGAAACAAACTGACCTCATTGGGAGTAGAATGGGGATGGTATTTTTTCAAGTCAATACCAAATGAGATGGTTCTGATGGGCTGACGAACACCCAATTGAAGCATTCTAATTTTATCGGATTCGGAGATGGTGGCTATACCATCAACAAGGTTGAACATGTTCAATTCATACTCCTTGAGCTGACGCGCAAGATGATTGAGATAAGCCTTTTTGATGGGATTCTTTGTACCAATGGCAATTTTCTCCCAAATCGTGTATTCAATATTGTGGGCTCTTAATACAACAGGAGCTTTGCTTCTTCTTTTGATGGTTCCCAGATAGGGAGTCATGAAAAGACTTTCCAAATGGATGATGTCAAATTGATGTTTGCGGAGCAGTCGATCGATTTTGATATCCATGTCAGGGCTGAAAAAACGATTGATGTGGTAGCTATCATTGGTCATGAATGCAGTGAATGCATCTACCAAGTTGATTCGTGTGTCCACAAATACGCCTTCAATATCTGTTTGCTGAATGTATTCTTCTGGTAGTTGTTCAAGATTCAGATCATGTTTGTTCGTGTAAATGGTCAGAACTTTTACTTTGTGTCCCAGATTCAACAGTCCTTGCGTAAGATTATCCATGGCAATACAACCACCGTCTTTGGCTGGCAATGGTGGCTTATGACACAACTGCAATATCTTCATGATTTACTTTTAATGCTCAGACGCATTGCTTTTAATATTTGAAATTGAGGCATGCTCCATTTCTTTTCTCTGTTGGCATTGTGCATGAGTATAAAACACACAGGAGCCATAACTATTGTGGACAACCAAATGCCGAGCCATGGTTCTAAGATGTATGCCTTGGTCATCTTTTCTCCAGCAATGGTCAAAACTTCAAACAAAATAAATAACAATAAAGCAATCACAGAAGGCAATCCCAATCCACCCTTCCTTAAAATGGCTCCCAATGGGGCTCCGATGAAAAACAATACCCAGCAAGAAATGGCCAAAAAGAATTTGCGGTGCCATTCAATACGGTGTCTATTTTCCAATCTTTTATTTTCTTCCAATTCAATCTTGGCTTTCTGTGCTTGAACAAAGTCTTTTCTGGTCTCATCCATTGCCATTGATGTAGCCTGATACTGAATACTCAAAGGCAGTTGCGCCATCATATTCTTTCCAGTGGCCTTATTTGATTCAGTGAAATTCAATCTCAATTTTTGAATATTGTTTTGATGCCATTGATTGCGCAATGAATCTTTCTTGGAATCAAAATCAGTCAGCGCATTTTCCAACTGAGCAATTGTCATCATTTCGTAGGCATTCTTAAAAACCTCTTCGTCATCTTTACTAAAGAACAAAGAACTGATGTCAATGCGCAAGGTCATTTCTTTAAAGTGGGATTGTAAAGCAGGATATTTCTTGACACGTTTATTCTTCTCTTCAAGTTCGTCGTAGGTATACCCATTGTTCAAGGTCAGAATAAGCCAGCGTTTGTCTTCTGTTTGTTCCATGCGACCTTTCTCTGATCGAATAACACTTTTGTTTCCTCTTCCTGGATCCCTATGATCATAAATGAGGACATCATGCAATGTTCCGGTATCGGCATCCTTATTATTTACTCTGATACTGATTCCTTCAATTCCATTGTAAAAAGTACCTTCTTCTAAATTCAAAGCTGGCTTTTGTTGAACAATAGAAAAGAGCAATGTCCTGAATTTCAAGTTGGCTACCGGCCAAATGTTGTTGGCAAATACAAAGGCTGAAAGGGCAATGATTGAAATGAAGACAATCAATGGTCTAAAAATTCTATTCAATGAAATTCCCGCGCTTTTCATAGCGGTTAATTCATTGTGCTCCGAAAGGGCGCCTATTGTCATGATGCTTGACATCAAAACCGCCAATGGCAAAGCCATATTAACAATTCGAGCAGAAGCAAAAATCAACAATTGCACAATGAGCATGAACTCCAAATCCTTACCCAATAAATCATCGATATACAACCAGATGAACTGCAACTCGAAGATAAATAAGGATACCAAAAAAGTAATGATGAACGGGCCAATAAAGGCTTTTAACAAAACAAGCGATATTTTTTTCGGGTAAATCATCAAACAATGCGAAGCTAAATTATCTTTCGCCACTGAAAACTAGGAAAATTGAAAAAATGAGAAAAATTTTTTACGCCAGTATTTTATTTTGGATTGCATTTGTTGGCATTGGAAAAGTATCTGCTCAGAACATCGCATCTGAGGTAGTTTCCAATTTAAATGCTGCTGCGCTCGTCAGTCAGGCAGAAGAGTGGGACAAACAAGGTGAAATGACCATGAATGCCACTTGGGTAAATTTTACTTTAGATATGGTTAATGAAGGCCAATGGGAGTATTCTACTGATGGAAGTAAGCGCTGGGTGTATGCATTTAAAAGTCCTGGTGCATTGGCCATGTCTTTGGTTTTTGATCATTACTATATGCCCGAAGGATGCGAGTTGTATTTTTTCGCAAAGGACAAGTCATGGATTGAGGGACCTTTCACTTCTAAACAGAACAAGTCGCACCACATTTACAGAACACCAGAGGTTTTTGGTGATGAGGCAATAATAGAATACCGCGAACCTGCTGGAGTGACCAGCCAACCTAAGCTGCATCTTAGAGGAGTATTGCATTTTTATCGTCTAGTGGATGATTTGAGATGGTCATCTGAAGAGAGCAGAGAAGTGAACAGCGATCCCTGTGAAGTGGATGTAAATTGTCCTGAAGGTGATCTATGGGAAAAAGAAAAACATGCCGTTGTTAGATTGAGTTTGGCTTCATCTCAAGGCGGTGGCTTGTGTTCAGGAACATTGGTTAACAATTCTAACTTGGATTGTAAAAATTATATCTTGACAGCCATGCATTGCACTGAAATGTCATCTGATGCCAATTTGTTGGCCTCTTCAGCTCGTTTTAATTTCAAGCGCAGCAACTGTGGTTCTGGCTTAGGACCGACATCTCAACAATTGACAGGATTATTTTTAAAGGCTGATTCAAATGATGGCGGTGGTGCAACAGGTTCAGACTATGCCTTATTGGAAATTGAGGATCCTATTCCATCTACTTGGACTGTTTACTACGCCGGCTGGGATGCTTCAGATGCGTTACCTGGTTCTATGGCAAATGGAGCGAAAGTGGTTTGTTTGCATCATCCATCAGGTGATTACATGAAAATTTCTCATGCGAGCTCTTGCAGCAAAGGTACATGGCAATCAAACGACAAACATTGGAGAACAGTATGGATGGCAACAGAAACCAATCATGGTGTTACGGAAGGTGGCTCATCAGGCTCTCCCATCTTCAATGACAAGCATCAAATCATTGGTACATTGACAGGGGGAGGATCTTTTTGCACCTCGCCCACATCCCCTGATTATTATGGAAGAATGGCCAAGCATTGGTCAGCTTCCGCCAATCCCAATGCCAATGGACAAGAACTTTCTGTTTGGTTAGATCCGGCTGGTACAAATGCCCTTTTCCTCAACGGTTCTTATCCTCATGTGGACAAAGTATTGCCTTGTGATCCTGCCTCTGTAGAAGAGGAATTATTGCAGTTCAATGACGTCCTTGTTTATCCTACTTTGATCAATGAATCCTTTACTGTTGAATTAAAGAACAACCAGTCTATTAACCAATGCATGGTTTTCGATGCCAACGGTAAATTATTGGAAGACAGAAAAACCGATAGAAACTCACTCTTGTTTGACACCACACAATGGGCCAATGGCGTTTATTATTTGACAGTCAAGCACCGCAACGGTAGCTTTGTTACCAAAAAAATTGTTGTGGCACATTCTTAATGGAATTGGAGGATTACATCGAAGAAAGTTGGAGGGTACAGCTCGCTGATTTCTTAGGTTCTTCTTCATGGGAATACATCAAAAAAAAGGTTGAGCAATCTTACGCTCAACCTTTTTCTTTTCCACCGAAAGATCAGATTTTTCGGGCATTTGAATTAACTTCTTTTGATCAGGTGAAGGTGGTTATTATTGGTCAGGATCCCTACCATGGAGAAGGTGAAGCCAATGGATTGGCCTTCTCAGTGAATCATGGAATCAAGATACCGCCATCACTTCGTAATATTTTTAAAGAGTTAAAGGATGATTTGGGAATAGAAAGAAGCAAAACGGATTTGTCCGATTGGGCGAGGCAAGGGATATTGCTATTGAACACAACCCTTACTGTAGCTAAAGACCAACCGCTTTCTCATGCCGATTTCGAATGGGAAAAATTTACAGATAGGGTGATTCAAAGATTGGCCGCACAATCCAATTCACTTGTTATTATATTGTGGGGAAAGCATGCACAGCGCAAGAAAGCATTGATTCCCCAAAAAAGACATTTGATCATTGAAAGTGCTCATCCATCTCCTCTTGGAGCTTATCGAGGATTCTTTGGATCAAAACCTTTTTCAAGGGTCAATGACTTTCTTTCTGAAGAAATTCAATGGGGCTGAACCAATCCAGTCTTATTGTCGAAAGCGGCAGCTGCTTTTCTTAACTCCGTCAGTTCATCAATGGTGAGATGTCGCCATTTGCCAATGGGCAAATCCAATTGAATGTGCATGATTCGGACCCGCTTCAAACTTTCTACTTCGTAACCCAACTCTTCACACATCCTGCGGATTTGTCGGTTAAGCCCTTGTGTCAAAATGATTTTAAAAGACTTTGGTCCCCTTTGTTTCACCACACAGGGTTTGGTCACTGTATCCAATATGGCAACACCGGTACTCATCTTTTCAATGAAATCCGGACGAATGGTTTGTCGAACAGTTACCCAATATTCTTTCTCGTGATTGTAAGAAGTTCTTAAAATGGGATTGACAATATCACCATCATTGGTCAGTAATATCAGTCCATGAGAGGCTTTATCTAGGCGACCAATGGTATAGATGCGCTGCTTAAAATTCAAATAGTCAATGATGTTGTTCTCATCATTTTCAGAGGTACACACAATACCAACGGGTTTATTGAATGCGATGTACAACTTCTGAATAGGGGAGTGGGATACCAATTTCCCATCGACTTTTACTTCATCCGTTTCCGCAATTTTGGTTCCCAATTCAGGAACTTTACCATTGATGGTGACCTTGCCGCGCTCAATGTATTCATCTGCCTTACGGCGTGAACAAAATCCAGATTCGCTGAGAAATTTATTGATGCGTATGGGGTACTCCATAATCAATGATTAACCCAAAAATGGATACTTGTAATCTCGTGGAGTTACAAAAGTTTCCTTGATGGTTCTTGGGCTTACCCAACGGATCAAATTTAAATAGCTACCTGCTTTGTCATTGGTTCCGCTGCCACGTGCTCCACCAAAGGGTTGCTGTCCAACAACGGCTCCAGTTGGTTTGTCATTGATATAGAAGTTTCCTGCAGCATTCTCTAATGCCAAACATGCTTCCTCAATAGCATATCGATCTCTCGAGAAAATGGCACCTGTTAATGCGTAATCTCCAGTCTCATCAACCAACTTCAATGTTTCATTCCATTCGGTATCAGGATAAACATAAATGGTAATTACTGGGCCAAAAATCTCCTCACACAAGGTCTTGAATTTTGGGTTGGTCGTCAATACCACAGTTGGCTGAATAAAATAACCTTCAGAGTCATCACAATGTCCGCCAACCAATATCTCGGCGTCAGTTTGGGTTTTGACATAATCGATGTAGGATTTGATCTTATCAAAAGCTCTTTTATCAATGACGGCGTTGATGAAATTGTTGGTATCGGCAGGACTACCCATTTTAAAATCGTTGACATCTGCAACAACTTTATTTTTTACCATTGGCCAAATGGATGCTGGAATATAGGCGCGAGATGCTGCGCTGCACTTTTGTCCTTGAAACTCAAATGCACCCCGAGAAATGGCCGTGGCCACTTCATCTGGATTAGCAGATGGGTGAGCAACAATAAAGTCTTTTCCTCCTGTCTCACCAACGATTCTGGGATAGGTTCGATAATGATCCAAATTGTTTCCAATCTCTTTCCACAAATGTTTGAATACTGCTGTAGAACCTGTGAAATGCAAACCTGCAAAGTCTTTGTGTTTAAAAACAACCTCTCCAGCCGTTGGTCCATCTGCGGCAACCATATTGATTACACCATCAGGGAGACCTGCTTCATGCAGCAATTCCATGATAATCTGAGCACTGTACAGTTGACTATCTGCTGGTTTCCAAACCACTACATTGCCCATTAAGGCTGCAGCTGCAGGAAGATTAGCAGCGATGCTCGTAAAATTGAATGGTGTTATTGCAAAAACAAAACCCTCCAAAGGACGATACTCTAGTCTGTTCCACATACCGGGCAATGAACCGGGTTGGTCCATGTAAATCTGCTGCATGTAGGTAACGTTGAATCGGAAAAAGTCAATCAACTCGCATGCCGCATCAATCTCAGCCTGCATCACATTTTTACTTTGGGCCAGCATAGTAGCAGCATTCATTCTATCTCTGTATGGACCTGCCAATAGATCAGCGGCCTTTAAGAATATGGATGCTCTGTGCTCCCAAGACAATTGTGCCCATTGCGCCTTGGCATTCAATGCGGCATCAATGGCAGCACCCACATGGGTTGCATCTCCAATATAAGCCGTACCGATTTGCTTCTGGTGTTCGTGGGGTGGACAAATAATATGTTTCTTTTCAGATTTAATCGCTTTTCCACCGATGTACAATGGAACTTCCAAATGGGAATTGTACATGTTGTGGTAGGTATCCATTAATCGCTGACGCTCTGCACTTCCGGGCGCATAGGCCTTTACTGGTTCGTTAATGGGGGTTGGAATTTTGTAATTACCTTTTGGCATAATCTCAATTTTGAGTCGCAAAGGTAGGGAATCTTTATTGGCATTCGCCCAATTGAGCCGCCTTCTTCATCAGCTTCCAATACGTATTGCGGTAGAATGGATATTGAAAAGTATCATTGTGCCAAACCACGCAATAAACTCCTCCGTATCGTTCAACATCTTTCAAACGTTTTACCATTTCAACCATCACCTTTTCTGGTGAGGCTATGTTCATGTATCTGGGCGTAATGATGGCCTGATCCATTGCACAAAATGGAATTTCAAGAACGGTGGAAATTTTTTTATTCTTGATGTCAAACAAATAATAGGGCAGAGAACAACTGGTCCTCCATCCGGTACGATCCGTGAACCCTATGCTACTGTCCTCGTCTACCCCGGCCAACATCAATTGTTCGGCAAAATTGAAAGGATGAAAACGCTGAAAATGCTGACGATTCAAATTGGAGCCTGTTTTAACCAAAAGCTGATCATGCAAAGCTTTCCAATTGGCTGTGATTCCTTGCATTGTTTGTGAGGAATCGTAATTGCTCAAGCAGCCCATTCGACCATTTCTCGAAAGAACCAAATCAACAATACCTCTTATTTTTTTATCTGTTAGATGATATTGCGGATCAAATTCCAAATGTTGTGTTACAGAACAAAAATAAAATACCGGTTTACTTTTAAAATTGACATTCTCCTGTATCATCCATTGAATATGATTGAAAGGATCAATGTTGTCCTTTAGAAATGGATACAACGCCAATCGCATCAATTCCTTAATCACTCTGTTCAGCGAATTGCCAAATCTATAACTACCCAAAGCTCTTTTTACATGGATTTTCCAACGCTCACTTTGGTATTTGAATGGTCGCTCAACATTGTGACTAATGCGGTACGTTTTTTTTGGTAAATGCCAATGAAATTCTGGGATATTGGATTGAATCAAAGTTAAAATGCGTTCTGCACATTCATTCACCAAGCACCGCTCATGCCAACGTTTCTCCACAACCAAAGAATGCAAAGCACTGATGCGCTGGTGCATGTCCTTTTCCTCTTGCATGCATTCAGAGTATTGTGAAAGCAAATAGAAAATGGTGGCCCAGTCATCCACAATGGCAGCCGAAGATGGATGCGCAATTCCATTCCGAAGCGGAATGGGAACAAAATTGGGATTGAGCCAATTTTTGTCTAAGTCATGCAATAACGTATCGTCAAATGTGATGCTTTGGCCTTCACGCTCAAAAAATACGATGCCTTTGCATTCTTCATCGATCACCCAATCTAGAGGACCCTGCAGATAATGTTGTTCAAGAAATTGAACAACATATTGCTTTAGAATTAGCGCTTCTGAATTGGTGATTAATTTCATTGCACTGCGAACATACAAAAAGAAGCGTGCTCATTTCAAGGGATTGATGTACCTTTGAGCCTCATTCATTAAAACATCATGGAACTTAACCTTATTTTGTTTGGCCCTCCAGGAGCGGGTAAAGGCACACAAAGTGAATACCTCATTCAGAAATACAATTTGGTGCATTTGAGTACTGGAGACATTTTCAGAGCCAATATCAAAGGAGAAACGGAGTTGGGCAAAGAAGCCAAAGCATTTATGGATAGGGGAGAATTGGTTCCCGATTCTTTGACCATCGCATTATTGGAATCAGAGGTAGATAAAAGTCCAAACGCTCGCGGATTTATTTTTGATGGCTTTCCAAGAACACAAGCACAAGCAGAAGCTTTAGATAACTTCCTTCAAGGAAAGGGATCTTCCATCACGTGTTTGGTTGCATTGGAAGTGGAAGAGCAGGAGTTAAAGCAACGTTTATTGAAAAGAGGAGAGACCTCTGGAAGAGCGGATGATGTAAATCCTGAAATTATTCAAAATAGAATTAATGTGTACAATAGAGAAACCACACCAGTGGCAGATCATTATCGTTCACAAAATAAATACAAAGGCATCAATGGTCTAGGTACCATTGAAGAGATAGCAGAGCGTTTGTGCGCTGCCATTGACGAAGCCCGAGTGAACGCATAATACATGGCATCAGAAAACTTTGTAGACTACGTAAAGATTTGTTGTCGCTCAGGTAAAGGAGGGGCTGGTTCCGCGCATTTCAGAAGAGAGAAGTTTGTTCCCAAAGGCGGACCAGACGGTGGTGATGGCGGAAGAGGTGGTCACATCATCATTAGGGGCAATGCCCAATTGTGGACTTTGTTGCATTTGAAATACCGTAAACATGTCATCGCAGATCCTGGACAAGGGGGGATGGGTGCGCTTAAGACTGGTGCAGAAGGGGAAGACATCATCCTAGAGGTTCCGCTTGGCACCATCGCCAAAGACGCGGAGACGGGTCTTGTTCATTTTGAAATAACGGAAGACCAACAAGAATATGTATTGGTAGCTGGTGGTCGAGGAGGTTTGGGCAATAACCATTTTAAAACTTCTACCAATCAAGCTCCGCATTATGCACAACCCGGAGAACCAGGAAAGGAGGAATGGAAAATTCTGGAACTTAAGGTATTGGCCGATGTCGGGTTGGTGGGTTTCCCCAATGCAGGGAAATCAACTTTACTCAGCGTTGTATCAGCGGCCAAACCTGAAATTGCTGATTATCCTTTTACAACCATTGTCCCCAATTTGGGAATGGTGCGCTATCGAGATCATAGAAGCTTTGTCATGGCCGATATTCCTGGAATCATTGAGGGAGCAGCTGAAGGCCGCGGATTGGGTCATCGATTCTTGAGACACATTGAACGCAACGCTTTATTGCTGTTCATGATTCCTTGCGATGCCAAAGACATTGTTGCAGAATACAACATTCTTTTGAATGAGCTGAAAAAGTTTAATCCTGAATTGTTAGATAAAAGAAGGTTCTTGGTCATTACCAAGAGTGATATGTTGGACGATGTTTTAATGGCCCAGATGTCTGAATTGCTTCCCAAAGATATTCCCCACATGTTCATCAGTGCGGTGACACAAATGAATATAGAAGCGTTGAAAGACGAATTGTGGAAACAGATGAATCGTTAATCTTGATTGTATTTTTCTAACGCTTCCAAGATAATCACGCGCATTTGATTTCTAATCTTGGCTGGTGAAACCACCTCTAGATCATTGCCAAAAGACAAAAGTTTGGCGTAAAGTTCTGGAGATGGATAAACTTCTAACTTGAACTCAATAAAATCATCTGTTTCTTTGGTTACCTTTTGAGAACTGTGCAAGGGCTGCGTTTTCAATAATCTCCCAGGTATGGGTTTCATGCGCAAAGTAATCTTTTCAGCTTTTGTATTTCCTTTGGTTTCAGTAATACCAATACTAAAACGGAAAAAAGCCATAGCGTCAAAATGGACATCCGAGTCTATGCGCTGCTCTGTGTAAATAGCATCAACAATGCGTTCCAATCCAAAAGTAAGATGAAGCTTGCGGTCGGGGACATATCCAATCAAGTACCAACGGCTGTCATACTCTCTGAGTAACTTGGGATGAACCTCATAGTTCTTGGTTTTGTTCTCCCTGAAACTTTTGTAATCAATAAATACCTTGCGCTTTTCTTTGATGCAATTCAACAATGGGATCAAGCGATCCACACCTTGATTGGTCATGTTGTGTTCAAATTGTATGTATTGATTCAAATCCTCTTCTCCATGACTAGAAATACTCAACCGGCTAACGATCTTATCGATGGCATGTCCATAGGCATTCAAAACAGGAACATCACGAAATTGATCCAAGATGGCTGCAGCAAAACGAATTGAACTCAATTCATCATCACCAACATTGAATTGTGAGATCGAGTACCCTTCTTCGGCATAATAATAACCACCATGCTCACGACTAAACGAGATGGGTGCAAAATAGCCCAATTCATTCTCGTTTTTCATGGCGTAGATATCCTTGTCAATAGTGCTCAAGGACACAGCCCCAGCCCCAGCGCCATAAAGCGCTTCCTCACAAGCCTCTCTCAAGGCATCACGGGAAGGGTAGGGTCGGCCACTGTTGTTCAAACAGCGGTCAATTACCCTATAACGAATTAAAGCGTATTTGTTGGCTGGCATTTAGGCTATCAATTAAAAGGGAAGATCATCCTCTTCCATTCCAGCGGGACCCAATTGGTCAGCACTCATTGGGGCGGGTGGGGGAGGAGAAGTCATACCTGAAGATGAAGATGCAGAACTACTCATGCCTGCAGCTACTTTTTCCACTCTCCATGCGGTAGCTCCAGTGAACCATTTGCCATTGTATTCTCTCGACTTGATGTCAAAACTTACTTTGATTTCATCTCCTGTATTAAAGCCATCGATCATTCTTACTTTGTCTTTCAAAAGATCAAAGCACACATCATATGGATAGTTGCTTTCAACAGCAATAACAAAAGAACGTTTGTTGAAACCACTGGCGAAGGTTTCCTCGTTCATTACCAATTTTAATTTTCCACTTAATTCCATGCTTCAAAGTTAAACCGTGATTCTGAAATTTTGTTGCAATGTTCTCAACAACTTGCATCCAATGCACATTTTAATATCGACAGACATTCTTCCATTTCATGCTGTTGTATCGTCAGGGGAGGAGCAATTCTGAATGACCAAGGACAGGAAAGGAACCAAAATGTGATCAAACCTTTGGACAAACATTTTTCAACGACCTGCTGAACAACTTGCTCGTTCTCCAAATCAATGGCAAAGTAAAATCCCTTTCTTCTGATTTCTTTCACCAAAGGATGGTCGATGAGTTGCTCTTCAATCCATGCTCCTTTTCCTTCTACTTCCTCAACAATGGATGAATCTCTGTAAATGCGAAGCGCAGCTGCAGCAGCTGCACATGCAACAGGATGCCCCGCAAAAGTGCTGATGTGCCCTAGTATAGGATCAAAACTCAATTGAGCAATCATCTTTTGTTGACTGACCACACAACCAATGGGCATTCCTCCGCCGAGCGCTTTGCCCAAAACCAAAACATCTGGAATAATGTCATAATGCTCAAAGGCAAACACCTTTCCGGTCCTGCCCATGCCGCATTGTATTTCATCCAACACCAACATGGCACCTTGCTCAGTGCATCGCGCTCTTAAAGCATGCAAAAACAAAGGATTGGGAATTCGGATGCCCGCATCGCCCAGAATCGTTTCCAAAAAAACTCCCGCAGTATGCGTTGTAATAAGAGACAAATCATCCCAATGATTCAATCGAATAAATGCCACATCGGGAAGCAAAGGACGAAAAGCTCCTTTTTTCTTCTCGTTGTAACTGATAGACATTGCACCATGGGTATTGCCGTGATAAGCACCTTGAAAGGCAATAATCTCAGTCCTTCCCGTAACGCGTTTAACCAATTTCATTGCGGCTTCTATCGCCTCAGCACCGCTATTGACAAAGTAGCAGCAATCCAATTGCTCTGGCAACATGGACACCAAAATTTCTGCTGCTTGGGTTTGTGATCGCTGAATGTACTCACCATAAACCATAGCGTGTAAGTGGCGATCCACTTGCTCATGTATAGCGGCCAATATCTCCGGCTGACCATGTCCCAAATTGTTTACCCCAATGCCTGATACAAAGTCGATGTACTGCTCATTGTTGGGACCATAGAGATAAATGCCCTCCCCTCGATCAATCTCGATACCCAAAGGATAGGGAGTAGTCTGTGCCAAGTGCAAATCGAAAAGTTGGTTGCTCATTTTTCTCTATCGTCAGCGTATTCAATCAAAATTTCATCTGTGAAAATCCAAGATTTACCTCCGTGTCCCAAATGCCAATCTGGAATGACATCAAAGGCTGTTTCTGCCGTAATCTCTATGGATCGAATGTACATCTTGTCTTTAACATCCAATGAAATGATGCGCTGCATACTTCCATAGACAGATTGTTCATCAATGCAATTTACTACTCCCAACTCAACACGCTTGCCATCGGCCAATATGGCTGTAAACTTGACTTGTTTGGGGTACCAAATCCATGTTTTAATGTCTTGAAAAACACTGAGCCCAATGCTCTTGATCAATTGTGGTTTTTCACCTAGATCAATTGTTACAGTCATTGGCTTTCCATAATAACCCTGCCATCCACCAGTTCTAAAATCCTTTCCACCCATGGCTCCGTCTATCAATGCCTCACGACCTCCACCAGTGTACTGGTTGTCATATTCAGCAATATTCAAAATTCGCTTTCGACCATCTCTTTTGCTGAATCGAGCAATGCTCCAACCACTGGTCAAATCTTTGGAGGTGGCTTTGGCTCTGATGGTGTAGGCTTCAGAGATGTCAAACGGCTTTTCGTAAACGAAAGCTTTGACCACCTTGCCTTTCTTATTGAGAATTTCAACTTGGGTGCTTACTCCCGACATAGCATTTAAAATCTCAATCGTTGCATTCTGCGTAAAGCTCAATTCAGGGCCTTTGATAATGGGCAATGGAATGATTTGAGTGGTCAAGATGCGCGATGGATTGACATTCGTCGTGACAACGCTGTCCAAAAGTCCCAAACGAATAGTATTTTTAAATGGACTATACTCCGTCCATTTATTGCCTTGCCCCGGGGCGGGTTTGTAAATCCCATTCATGGCGCAAACCAACCAAGCCGACATTTGCCCACAATCTTCATTGCCGCATAGACCATCTGGCGTCGGTTGATACAAGGTTTCAATGATTTGTTTTAAAAACGTCTTTCCCGCTTTATCAAATTGCTCACCAACATAAGGGAATAAAAAAGCGTAATGGTGTGAGGGCTCATTGCCATGTGCATATTGTCCAATCAGTCCAGTGATATCCGCTTGTTCACGCCCAGTAGTTTGCGGTTTGGCTGTAAAAATCTGCATCAAGAACTGTCCAAATTTCTCTTTGCCTCCGTGGTATTCCATCAAAGTTTGAACATCATGCGGAACAAACAAAGCATATTGGTATGCATTGGCTTCTGTAAAGTTGAAATCCACTTGATACGGATCAAAGGATGCAATGAATCCACCGTTGCGACGTGGTCTCATGAAGTGTGTTTCAGGATCAAAGATATTCTTCCAATTCTGAGCGTATGTCATGTACTCTTTGTAAACCGCACTTTCTAGATTCTTATTGAGTAAAAAATCAAACTGAGCAATGCAATAAGCATTGAAGCAATACTCTAATGTTTTGGAAACTGACTCACTGAACTCATCAGCTGGAACGAATCCCATTTCCTTAAATCTTTTCTTCTCCAACTCCGGACCATTCAATGCATCCATCATCGCTTTCAAAGCCAAATCGGTATCAAATCCCTGAATACCGTTGGCATAGGCATCCAGAATGACAGAGATAGAATGTGCTCCAATCATGCAATAGGTCTCATTTCCCGCCAATTCCCACATGGGCAATTCACCGCGCTCTTGGTAGATGGCCAAGAAAGTTTTGATCCAATCCAAGGTAATCTCAGGTTCCAAAACAGTCATCAAAGGATGATAAGCTCTAAAAGTATCCCACAAGGAAAAAACGGTATAACGCGTATATCCATTGGCTTGGTGAATCTGCTTGTCTTCACCACGGTATCGACCATCCACATCACTCCAAACATTGGGAACGGCATAGCAATGATAAAGGGCCGAGTAGTAATTGGTCAACATCTTTTCATTACCAGCTGAAATTCCATCGGGGAAAGGTGCTTTGATTAATTTCTCATTCCACTTGGCTTTGGCTTGCCATACAATTTCCTCAAAACTGAATTTTCTGGATTCAGCATAAAGGTTTTTCTTGGCTCCTTCTACATCGGTTCCACTGATGCCAACCCGCACCTCCAATTGACGAATCTCGCCGAAATCCAATCGAAAGGTTTGAATCATCTCTATAATGTCTTTGCGATCATTGCCCATCATTTCTGTGGTCATCTCACTCAACTGATCCAACCCTTTGATGGGTTGATTAAACACGGCATAGAAATACGTGTGCTGCTCTTCGGCCCATCCCTTAGAAACGCGGTAGCCGCAAAGGACTGTATCACCAATGGTCTGCAAATCATAATATTTCAAATCATCGCGATAGGCCATGTTTACAAACAGCTGTACATTCTTTCCTTCAGGAAAAGTATAGCGATGAACTCCAGTGCGCTGCGTAGCCGTTAACTCTGCTTTGATTTTGCTGTCATTCAATACAACGCTGTAATAGCCAGGTGTGGCCACTTCGTTTTTGTGATCAAATCCCTGCGCCAATGCATCCAACCATTTGGTGCTTTTGCGTTGATTACCGATGCTGGGGGTAAACAAAATGTCCCCATAATCACTGACTCCCGTTCCTTGTAAATGGGTATGAGAAAATCCGTAAACAATGGAATCTGAATAATGATATCCACCGCATCCATCCCAACCATCTATGCGGGTATCAGGACTCAATTGCACCATGCCAAAAGGTACCGTGGCACCAGGATAAGTATGGCCATGTCCACCTGTCCCGATAAAAGGATTGACATATTGTGAATAGCCAAAAGCTTTTGAAACGTCCATAAAACGCTCCATCCCAATTATTTTTTGTTCGATGTAAAAATGCTCTCCTGGTTGTGCCCAAATACAATGGGTCAAGGCGATGAGAATTAAGGTGTGGATGGTTTTACGCATATATTACAATTTATTTTGTCGTGTTTTAATCCCATGTGCAACACTTGGGGCTTGTTCGGTGAAACTTTGGCTATGTAAATATTCTGCTGTTCGGTGTTGAGCTCAGCCAATATTCTTTCCTCTCTTTCCTTGGACAAGTCCTTTTTTTTCTTTCGAAGCGCATTGTCTTTGATTTCCCATTCCATTGGATCCATCGGCTCTCTTTGCAGTTCCAAAAGAGACAATTCAATGGAACTTTTCTCTACCTCGCATTTGAGATAAATTCCTTCAAGTGCAATTCTTTGGTTCTCCGTCAATGTCAGTACACTGTCCAATTTGTTCAGCCACTGTTCCAGCGACTCCGCCGAATTAATTTGGGACAAACAGAAACCATGATTGACAAGTAAAATAAGAGATAAAAGAATCGTCCGCATATCGCTATAAAGATAAAGGAAAGGACCTACTCATGGCCTGCTCCTTCAAATTTTTTGGCATTTTTTCAATCGCATACCGCAAGGCTGTTCGGGGCATTCTTGATTTGTATTGCTCAATAAAATCAAACACTAAAATTGTTTGTTTCTGACTCAGTACTTTGAGCATCCATCCATATCCTTTTTGTACCATGTCTTCTTTATCTTCCAAGAGTACCAGTGCAATATTCATTTGTTCTTCAATAAATAATTCCCTTTTGGCTGGATAGATAAATGAAACAGCACAAGCTCTTCTCATCCATAAATTGTCGTGCAAACTCCAAGGTAAAATCTTTGGCACACATTCGGGAAAGGTCATCAATAAATGTCCCACACTTTGGTTGCAAAAAGTATCACATACTGCCCAATTGTGAATGTAGGTATTGACCCACTTTTCAAAAATCTTGAAATCGAAAGATTCAAAACTTTTTTTGCGGGCATACACAATTTGGCAAGCCAGAAGCGCATCTTCCAAATATCCTGTTTCAAACAAACCTTCAGCCAACTGAAAGGACCATTCCTTGCTTTCTTCTTTGATTTCTTGTATTACTTTTCGACCAATCCCTTGTGTCATCGGATTGCTCACACCAATGACTTGGACCGGATGTTTGAAAAATCGTAGGGTAGAAGCTTTTCTCTCGGGGGTGGACAACGCCTCCAGCGAATGTCGAATCTCCTTTAACCATTCATTCACGCTTCTTTTCATTTTTTAAATATCGGGATAAACTGAATCCTTTTATATTCGTTCAATGAAGAATTTTATCATCTCCATCCTTGGATTTATCATTTCGTTCAACGCCATTTCTCAGCTCAATCATGCAGATACCTTACGCGGAAGCATCACACCTGAAAGAGTCTGGTGGGATTTGACTTTCTATTCTCTGGATATCGAAGTAAAACCAAATGACAAATGGATTGGAGGATTCAACGATGTTTATTTTACAGCATTGGAAGAGGGTAGGGTGATGCAAATTGATTTGCAATACCCAATGATCTTGACTTCTGCAATATCAGATAATCAATTGCTCAAAGTAGAAAAAATTGCACCCCATGTTTACCACATTCATTTTACAGAGATCATTAAAAAAGGGGAAAAGAAAAGAGTACGTTTGAATTATGAAGGTTATCCCAAGAAGGCTGTTAATGCACCTTGGGATGGTGGTTTTAGTTGGAGCACAGATCAAGAAGGTTTGCCTTTTATTGCAACCTCCTGTCAAAATTTGGGTTCTAGTGTTTGGTGGCCTTGCAAGGACCACATGTACGATGAACCCGACAGCATGAGCATCGCTGTAACCGTTCCCAAACCGTTGATAAATGTGAGCAATGGTCGATTGATCAAGGAAGAAGATTTGGGTGACAAAAGAAAATTCACTTGGCAAGTCAACAATCCCATCAATAATTATTGCGTGAGTTTAAATATCGCACCTTATGTGACTTTCCAAGAAAACTATAAAGGGCTTAAAGGTGATTTGAACTTAAGGTATTATGTGCTGCCTGAACACCAAGACAAAGCACAAATTCAATTCAAACAGGTCAAGCAAATGTTGGCTGCTTTTGAATACTGGTTGGGTCCCTATCCATTCTATGAAGATGGATATCAATTGATCGAAGTGCCTTATTTGGGCATGGAACACCAAAGTGCTGTCGCATACGGTAATGAATTTGGGAATGGTTATTTGGGCGGTGATTTATCTGGAACAGGTTGGGGATTAAAGTGGGATTACATCATCATTCACGAAAGTGGCCATGAGTGGTTCGCCAACAACATTACATACAAAGACATTGCAGACATGTGGGTGCATGAGGGTTTCACTACCTATACAGAAGCATTGTTTACGGAATATTATTATGGCAAAAAAGCGGGTGAGGAGTATGTCATTGGTCAAAGAAAAAACATTGGCAATGATAGCCCCATCATCGGGCAATACGATGTCAACAGAGAGGGCAGTGGCGATATGTATTACAAAGGTGCCAATGTTCTCAACATGATTCGCCAAATCAATAACAATGATTCACTGTGGCGTCAGATGCTTATTGACATGAATCAAAAATATTTCTACCACAAAACCATTCAAACAAAAGATGTCGAAGACTTCATGTCTTCTTATTTGAATTTGAATTTAAAACCCATTTTTGATCAATACTTGAGAACACGCTTTATTCCGATTCTCGAAACCAAATCCAAGAACGGAAAACGATACCTCCGTTGGCAGAATTGCATCAATGGCTTTGAAATGCCATTGGACTTTGTTATGAACGGAAAAACATACCGCGTGAATGTAAAGACAGAATGGCAAGCCATACCGGGAAAGTGTAAGAAGGGAAAAATCAACGTGAATAATAACTACTATATCAAGTAGTCTATCCCTCCATTCCTTCAGAATTGGTTCTGTTGTTCTTTCGTTTGAACAATGAAGCGTCCATTTTTCCAAAACGCCAAGAAACGTTCACACGATAGGTTTGCCAATCGCGATAGCGCTGCGCATCTTGGATAAAGTAAGGGGTAGTGCTGTAAACGCTGGTTACACGGGTATGTAAGATATCTTGCGCGGCTATTGAAACGACCAAACTTCTGTCCTTTAAAAACTCTTTCTTAATGCTGCAATCCAATCCATAGTTGGGACGAACAAAACCCTGTGCTGTATTGAGGGTACCTCCCCACATTCCACCTCCATGGCCTCCACCAAATCCACCACCACCCATTCCGCCTCCGCGCTCACTGCTTCCAACTTCCAATGCCTTTTTACTGGCGTAATCTCCATTGATCTGGATAACCAATCCCTTGGGTAATTTAAAACTGGCATTCATCTTCACCCAAAAACTGTTGATGGAATTGGTTAAATCAGGAGTGATGTTGGTTCCATCAATGGTTGAATTGTAGATGTTCAAGGTTGTCGTTAAATCAAACCACTCTGTAAGAGCATTGCGCGAAACCAACTCCATACCTGATGCCCATCCGTAAAATGCATTTAAAGAAGTAGTCACGATGATATCGTCATTCAACACATCACTGTACTCTGTGATTTGTTGCTTTACTGTCACATTGGTGGTATATCTGCTATACAAACTGGCCACCAATGTATTCTTCTTGCTAAAATTTTTCAAATAGGAAAACTCAACACCATGGGTAAACTCTGGCTTCAAATTGGGATTCCCGCGAGATACATTCAATGAATCACTATAATCTGTGAATGGAGACAACTGCATGAAACTTGGGCGGTTGATTCTTCTGTTAAAGGACAATTGAAAATCTTGCGTTGGATCGATAACACGCGTAACATATAAAGAGGGAAATAAGCTGATGGGGTAATCTATTTTGAAGCGATTGCCTGTTGACTTTAACTCTCCCGTGTATGAACTGCTCTCTGCGCGCAATCCCATCTGGTACTTCCATTTTTCACCATTTACAGATAGCGTAGAGTACATGGCTTCAACCCTGTCAGAGAAGGAGTAGTCAACCAAAAGCGAAGGATTAATGGTATAGGTTTCTGAATTCATATCATACCTAAAGTTGTCATAATTGCTACCATAATTGCGCAATGAAAAACGACGTCCCAATTCCAACTTATAGCGGTCACTCAACTTGGTTACATAGTCCATTTGAAACGTATACAATGATTGCTGAACGGAGCCCTCTTGTCTCCAAATGGAGGGGTCTGCATCAGTATAGATGTTTTTATAGTCACCATTAAAGGTTGACTGTATGGCGTTGTAATTAAAATCAGCCGTCAATTCGGTCCCTTCTTTGGCAAAAAGATGTTTATACAAAACGCTGGTGCCCAAATTTTGAAAGACCCTATCGGTATTGCTTCGGCGATAGTACTCTCCGTTCAAATTGGTTGCTCCATTCAAGGTGTCCACATCCACATGCATGCTATCGTCTGGATTGAATTGCCCTTTATTCAAACTCTCGGAGATGGTGATGGTATTTCGGTTATCAATGAACCAGTCTAATCCAAAATTCCCTCTGGCAAAATACCCATTGTTTCGGCTGATTTGGTATTGGTCAGATTGCAATGGTAAGGTCAATAAATCTTTGCGGTCAGTGAACGCCTCAGATATGCTTCTGCGTTGATTCAAATTTCCATTGACAAAAAAATTAATTTTCTTTTTTCTAATATTAAAATCCAAACCACCATTCATTCTGTATTTGTCTTGAAGCCTACTTTCCATTCCGGGAGGAACTGTATTGATTCCCGTTCGGATACTGCCATTGTATC
>CANEVR010000038.1 GCA_947442505.1 Flavobacteriales bacterium
AGCCATGTCCTTGGACACAGCTTCTACTTCTTTGCGCTCAATGCACAAGTCTAACAATGATTTGGCGTATCGGTATGCGATTCTAGACATCTTAGTTGGCTTTCAATTCTTCAATCAATTTGCTATTCAAAGCATTTTGCTTCTCAGCATCAGACAACTTATCCTTCACCAATTGCTCAGCAATTTGGATGGACAAGCTAGCTACCTGGTTTTTCAACTCCTGGATGGCCGCCTTCTTTTGGGTCTCGATTTCACGTTGCGCATTGGCCAACAAAGCTGCACCATCTTGGGCTGCTCTTTCTTTGGCCTCAGCACGCATTTTATCTCCAATTTCCTTGGCATCCTTTAAAATGCGATCACGCTCTTCACGAGCCTCTTTCAACAACTGCTCATTGCCTGATTTCAAAGAAGCCATTTCTTCTTTGGCCAATTCTGCCTGTTTCAAAGCATTGGCAATACCCTGCTCACGCTCTTCTAACGTTTGCAAGATAGGGCCCCAAGCCATCTTTTTCAAGATAACAAGGACAGCAATGAACGCAATAGACGCCCAAAAGACTGTGCCCACGGAGACACTTAACAATCCTTCCATGAGAATTAAAATTATATGTTTAGAACAGTGGGATTATCCCAATGCCACCAACAAACAAACGATAACTGCGAAAAGAGCAACACCCTCAACCAATGCTGCTGCAACGATCATGTTGGCACGCAAATCGCCTGTGGCCTCTGGTTGACGAGCAATAGACTCTAATGCTGAGCTACCGATACGGCCTACACCGATACCAGCACCAATTGCTGCACATCCTGCTCCGATTCCAGCTAATCCTTGTTGGATTCCTGCTTCTAATAAAACTGATAATAGTTCCATTTTTGTTAATTTATGGTTTTTATTGATTTGTTTTCTAATTAATGATGATCCCCTTCATGGTGGTGTTCTTGGGTTGCATCCCCAAAATACAACGCCGCCAATAAAGTGAATACGTATGCTTGTAAAAAGGCTACCAACAACTCGATGAAGAACATGAAAATCATGAAAATCACCGCTCCTACTCCTACTCCATATCCTGCCACTGCACTGGTCTGTCCAAACAACAACACCAACCCGACAAATGCCAAAATGATGATGTGTCCCGCAGTGATGTTCGCTGTTAATCGAATCATCAATACAGTAGGCTTGATAAAGATACTCAACACTTCAATGGGAACTAAAATCAACTTGATTCCAAAGGGAATCCCAGGAGGCCAGAAGATATGACCCCAGTAATGTCCATTTCCACTGAAAGACGTTATCAAAAATACCAAAGCCGCCAATACCAAAGTAATACTCAAGGTTCCTGTTATGTTGAATCCGCCCAAGAAAGGAATCAAACCCAACATGTTACACAACCAAATGAAGAAAAATACAGTGAGTAAAAATGGCATGTATCTACCAGCCTTCTTTTTTCCAATGGAAGGAACAGCCACTTCATCACGAACAAACAAAATGAATGGCTCTATAGCATTCTGCAATCCGCTTGGTGCTTTGGTAGCTCCACCATTCTTGTATTTGGCCGAAACAGAACGGAAAATAATCAACATCAAAACGATAATGAATAACATTCCAAACACAGACTTGGTGATTGAAAAATCCATCGGCTTCTCATGACTGGCTGAATGCGCATCATGTCCATGCCCACCTTCAGTGGCGATGACAATAGACTCATGGTGATTCTCGTAAGTAACACCCGAAGATGCAGTGTATGACTTGAACTGCAATTCACCATGCTCGTCAAAACCATTCCAAAATGCACTTGACATAAAAACATCCAGATGACCATGATTCCAAACGATGACAGGAAGAGGCATGTACAATTGGCCAATAAAGTGAATTTGATGTGCATCACTGATGTGGTGCATGATCATTTCTCCTGGATTGAATTTCTCCTCCTCACCAGCATCAGCATGAATAGCTTCTGCTGAATGCAAAGTATCTGTTGTATGCGCTGAAACATCATGCTGAGCAATGGTCCACTGCCCTAACAAAATGAAACTGACACAAGCGATAATTCTTAACATACTTCCTTTATTTTCAAGACTTTGAGCCTTGTTAGCAAATTTTAGCGGTGCAAAAGTAATCATGAAAGCACATTTTTTCAGCAGAAAAAAAAGAATATTTATCAATATTTCTTTCTTTTCTTAGGATTGTGTATCTACCAGGTAATAATTCTTCTTCCCGCGCTGCAATAACAAATACCTTTCATTCAACAAGTCTGCGGTTTGAACCATGCTTTCTGCCCCAACCTTCTGTTTGTTTACACTGATGCTATTCTCTTGCAAAGCACGTCTTGCCTCGTTATTGCTTGCGATAAATCCGCTTTTCACCAATACCTGAGCAATGGGCATTCCCTCTGTTAACTCCTGGCTATCCAATTTTCCCTGTCCTACTCCTTCAAAAATTTCTTGAATGGTCAAATTATCCAATGCCCTCATGGCTTGTATATCCGCATTACCAAACAATATTTGACTGGCATTGATGGCCTGCTCCAAAGCTTCTTTTCCATGAACGCGCTCTGTCACTTCCTCCGCTAACGCTTTCTGCAATACCCTGCGACCAGGATCCTGCTCATGCTCCGCCATTATGGATTCAATTTCTTCACGGGTCTTCATCGAAAATATCTTCAAATAACCAGGCGCATCCGCATCCGCAGCGTTCAACCAAAACTGATAAAATTTATATGGTGAGGTACGCTTGGGATCCAACCAAATATTTCCGCCTTCTGTCTTCCCAAACTTGGTACCATCCGATTTTTTAATCAAAGGCGTGGTCAAAGCAAAAGCTTCACCCCCTTCAATTCTTCGAATCAACTCAGTACCTGTTGTGATGTTACCCCATTGATCACTACCGCCCATTTGCAATTGGATGCCATGGTGTTTCCACAAATAATAAAAGTCATAACCCTGAATCAACTGGTAGGTAAACTCTGTAAAGCTCATACCCTCATGATTACCGCCAGAAATCCTATTCTTCACAGAATCTTTTGACATCATGTAATTCACTGTAATGCGCTTTCCGACGTCACGAATGAAATCCAAGAATCCAAAATCCTTGAACCAATCATAATTGTTCACAATCACTGCTTTGTTCTCCCCTTCAAAGCTCAAGAATTTTTCTAGTTGTCTTTTTTGACAATCTTGATTGTGGCGTAAAATATCCTCTGATAACAAATTGCGCTCTTGTGATTTACCTGAAGGATCTCCAATCATTCCAGTTGCTCCGCCAATCAAGGCATATGGTTGATGCCCTGCTTTCTGAAAATGCATCAACGTCATGATTTGGACCAAATTCCCCACGCCCAATGAGTCTGCTGTCGGATCAAAACCAATGTAGGCTTTACACATCCCTTGATTCAACTGCTCTTCCGTTCCAGGCATGGCATCGTGCAGCATACCTCTCCACTTCAATTCTTCTACAAAATTTGTTTTCATCGCTTCAAAAATACTCTTTTATAAGCAGGGTATCACACGCTCGAGCTGTATTCCCCTTGACCCTTTGATTAATATGGTTTTTTTTGTAATTGGATTGGACTGCAGCCAAGTGACCAACTCTTCTACTGTTTGAAAAAAGAGATAATCATTCTTCCACATCTCAAATTCTTTCCCCACCAATATTGCAGACAACCCTAGCGCATTGATCAATTCTACCACTCTGCCATGTTCTTGAGCGCTGTATTCTCCCATCTCACGCATTTCACCAACAATGGCCAATGTCTCTTGATTCTTAATTGTACTCAAATGAATCAATGCGTGCTCCAAACTGGTTGGGTTGGCATTATAAGCATCGATAATCAAATGATTGTTCTCTGTCTCTTTCCATTGAGAGCGCATGTTCTCAGGTAAATATTGCGCAATTGCATGGCACGCTTTTTCTAACTCAACACCAAAATAATAACCCAATTCCAATGCCGTCTGAATATTGAAGACGTTGTATGAACCAGTTAAATGCGAGGTAAATTCAATCTCCTTATCCGTTGTCTTTAAAAGCAAATCCATCCCATTCACTTTGTCCTTAACTTCAATCTTAAAATGTTGACCAAATGCATCTACTTTCATTCCATCTGTAATCTCCTTCATCCAAGGCAATTCCAAGTTGACAAAAATTTCACCTTGTGTCTTATTCAGATAATCGTACAATTCCTTTTTTCCTCTTTTCACACCGTCTTGACCACCAAACCCTTCCAAATGGGCCTTCCCGATATTGGTTATCAATCCATGTGTTGGTAAAGCGTATAGGCAGTATGACGCGATTTCCTTTTGATGATTGGCCCCCATTTCAATGATGGCCATTTCTGTATCATGGGGAGCAGACAATATGGTCAGCGGTATACCAATGTGATTGTTCAAATTGCCCTTGGTTGCATGCACTTTGTAACGGGTTGCCAGTACATCACGAACCAATTCCTTGGTGGTTGTCTTTCCATTGCTCCCGGTAATGGCCACAACAGGAAACTTCCATGTCAAACGATACATTTTTGCCAATTCCTGCAATGCTTCCAAAGCATTTTGAACAATCATACAACGCGCATCTTGAATGCCTCTGTCCTCATCACCAATCACCAATCCAGCTCCCTCTTCCAAGGCCTTGCTTAAAAAATCGTTTCCGTTGAAGTTCTCACCTTTCAGCGCAAAGAAGATACAACCCGGAGTAATATTCCTCGAGTCCGTTGTGACAACAGGGTGTTGGAAAAAGTAAGCGAACAATTCTTGCATCATGATAAGACAAAAATAAAAATCCCCTGACTTGCAGGGGATTTTATTTTCAAAGTTTTCTCAGTCTATTCGTCGTCTTCACCTCTTGATCCAATTCCGGTTGGGCTACCCACGCGGGTCATGGCACAACGGAAACCTAGCGTAGACAATGATCTTCTTTCATCCAAATATCTTCTGGTACCTGGTATGGTGTAGTAAGCACGATCTCTCCAGCTACCGCCTTTGATAACACGTGAACGATTATTCACCAATGTGGTTCTTCCCCAATCGTACATTCTGTTCTCATCCTTCTCCTTCTCTACCAAACCGTCCTTAGCGTAAATGGTACTTTGATAGTCACCATCCAAATAATCAATGTTATCAGATCTTTGGTAGTTTCTTCTATCAATGTTCTCTTCAACATTCACATTTCTCATCTTCTGATGACCAGAAGTATTGGTAATGTAATCTGCAATTGCATCACGCAAATCTGGGGCAATCACCGCTTCAGAGCTGGTTACTTCTTCCATCACTTCACCCATTCTTTCTTGGGCTTCATCGTACTTGCGCTCCTTTGTCTTTGCCTTGGCATCTTCAACCTTGGTTTTCAAACTCGTCAACAACTGCTGATCTTGAGGAGTTAAATGTTCTTCAAGAATGGCCTGACGCTCATACTTGGTCAAGAAAGAATCAACACCGGCAACATCATAGTAATTTTTGTCATACTTATCTGCGATGGTTCCGTCATTGTTCAACACCTTGGTTTGATAAACATTACCACGGAACGGGCGGAAATCAGATTTGTCTTCAGGAGACAAAGGACGATAGACGTCCAATACCCACTCAGAAACGTTACCCGCCATGTTGTACAAACCGTAATCATTAGGGGGATAAGCATACACAGGTGCTGATATTTCAGCATTGTCATTCAATGCACCCGCAACTCCCATCATATCACCATTGCCTCGAACAAAATTGGCACGAATAGAACCAAAATAAGACCCATCCGTTCCATCATTTCTTACAAAGTGACCATCCCATGGATATGAACGGCGATCAGTAACCAATTCTTGGAAAGAGTTTCCAATCAATCCCAATGCAGCATATTCCCACTCAGCCTCTGTTGGTAGGCGGTAGTTGGGAAGCATCATGCCATCCTCCATGCGCACACGACGGAAGCCTTTACCATCTTCATTCTTGGCATTCACATCCTTAAGACCAGGAGACTTTTGCTCGCCTTGGTATTGACCAGCATAATAGGTCTGAGTAGTAAAATGCTCATCAGCCGTTTGCGCTGCAGTATTCCATTTCAATATCTTTTCACGTACCAAGATAAACTCGTTTACACGGTCCGTTCTCCATTGACAATAGTCGTTGGCTTGCAACCAATTCACACCCACAACAGGATACTCTTGGTAAGATGGATGGCGCAAATAATAATCTACAAAAGGTTCATTGAACTCCATTTTCTCACGCCACACCAAAGTATCTGGCAATGCACGGTTGATCAGCTCAGGATACTCATCTCCATAAACCAATTTCAACCAAGTCAAATAATCCAACCAATATTGATTGGTTACTTCAGTCTCATCCATGTAAAAAGAAGATACCGTTACACGACGGGCAACATTGTCCCATGCAAACTTCAAATCTTCTTCAACACTACCCATGGTGAAGGTTCCACCCTCAACCAAAACAAGACCGGGTCCAGTCTCTTGTTCTCTGTACTTCATTTTAAAGAATCCACCATTCTCAGGTGTATTATACTCCCATGCCGTAGCACCTGAAGTATTCTTTTTACACGAAGTCATTACTTGTGAGCAAACAAGTAAGAACAAAAGCGCAAAATAAATTGAACGATTTTTCATGATTTCCTATTTATTTATTTCTACCTAAACTCTTAATTAAAACGATGGACAAGCCACTGATCTGAACTTCACTTTCCTTCGAACACAAGGGAAATTGAACACCATAGAAATCTCATGTGATCCCCCAGTGGAAGGTGTAAGTTCAGAAATGGTAATGTCATAACTATAACCAAAATTAATAAAGTCTGTTTTAACACCCAATGTTGTGATGAAAGAATCACGGTAGCTATTGCCAAACATGAAACCTCTAAACCACACACCCGCAACGATGGGTCCTTTGTTAACGTAAGTTCCAAAATTTAATTGTTGAAATTCACCTTGTCTGCGGTACAAAATGTTGGGAGAGATGTATGAAGTTTCTCCTTTGAACGATCTTTTGAATGGCAATAATGCGCCAATATGACCAGTAAATTTCATCGGAAGACGGCTGGTACCAACGATTAGAGACTCATTGGGCTCAGTCAAATGGTGCACAGCTCCACCAAAATAAAGTTTATCTGTGAAACCTACAACGCCTGCAGAAAAATCCATTCCTGACACCTTTCCACCTCTTGGCACATCTGCGGTTTCGTAAATGAATCCTTTTCTTGGATCAATCATATCGCCAAAAGTCAATTTACTCCAGTCCAATGATTTTTGAAAATAAGTAACTTGAAGAGCAGCTTTCATGGCAAACTTTCTTCCGATGGGCTGCTGATAGGAATAGACACCGCTAATGGTGTTGGAGGTCAAGGTACTTTGGGCGGCACGATCATTCATGAACATCACACCAATTCCACCTCTTGCTGCATCAACATGCTGATCGTAGGATACCGCACTCGTAACAAAGGCACCCGACAAGCTCGGCCATTGATTGCGATAATTCATCACCAAACGCGGACATTTAGCGGATCCCGCAAAAGCAGGATTGAGATACATTGGACTGGCATAAAACTGCGTAAACTCAGGATCTTGCGCCTTGAGTGACACAGAAAAGAGCGTGGCCAAAATCACCCCACAAATAACATATATTCTCTCTTTCTTCATTGCGAAAACGAACTTAGTCTGTTTCTATCGAATTCACAATAATACAACATTTCTTTAAATTATCAACAATGGGGGCAATATTTCAACTACTTTTTTGTTTAGCCTTCGCGTATTTCCTTTGCACCATGTATCAACGACCAAAATCAATATTACTATCCCTCATTTTCATCTGGGCATTTTTGTCGGGATTTGCCCAAACCCAATCTGAAAAATCATCGACACTTGAATTGACTTTTGAATGGGATCAAAAACAAGATTGGCCAAAAAACACCTCTTGGCAATTGTGGGAGGATCAATGGATTCCTTTTACCTGTTTTGATTTACCGCAATCCAACGATGGATTGCAAATTCAGAACATTGCATTCATTGGTTGGTCTCCCATCAAAAAACAAAAAGCGCAGTCCATTTCCATTTCAGCCGCCGATGAATGGATCTATTCCATTCAACATCTCAAAAACCCCAATGGAAAAATTTCGTCCAAACTACTTCTTCATCCTCGAAAAAAAGAAAATGGTCAGTGGGTAGGAATAGAAAAAATACAAATCCAACCCATCTTATCTGGATCCAATGCAGATTTGCGGGGTGGAAACAGCTATGCGGATCACTCTGTTTTGGCACAAGGACAATGGTACCAATTGGCCATCTCAAAAGATGGGGTATACAAAGTAGATAAAAACACATTGGAGAATTTGGGAATCAACTTGAATCAAATCAACCCCCAAAACATCAATCTTTATGGAAATGGCGGACGGATGCTGTCGCCCAATAATAGTGACTTCAGGGCAGATGATTTGACCCGACTTCCCATTGCATTTGTGGGAGAATCTGATGGTGTATTCAATAACAACGACTATTTTCTGTTTTATGGCGAAGGTGCTGACGGCTGGTCGCTCAATCACTCTGCTGCATTGAACAAAAAAAGATGGTTCCCGTCCAAACACCATTACGCCGATAGCGCCTATTATTACATCAGAATTGACGACAGCAACCCACTTCGAATTGTATCCAATGACAACCAACAGGTCACCACTCATGACGTCACGCAATTTCAAGATTTTCAATTTGTTGAAAATGAAATAATCAACATTGGGAAGGCAGGAAGAGAATTCTATGGAGAAAACTTTTCCAATGGCTCATTGACTTACAACTTCAATTTCCCCAATATAGTTGGTTCATCCATTTTGGAGTTTGGCGCTGTTGGAAAATGTTTCGGAGGTGCGGGCCTTATCAAATGCACCATTGCAGGCAACACCAGCAATCATTCCATTTCATCGGTTGGTACTTCTAGTACTTCTAACTTTGCCAATGCCACTGGCGGAATCATTCCTTTTTCATCCAGCTCAGCCAATGTGACTGCAAACTTCACCTTCACCCCATCCAGCGCTGATGATGAGGCTTGGATGGATTTTATTGCTATTAATGCTACCAGACAAATGTTGATGACTGGAGGGCAAATGAAGTTGCGAGATACCACGGCTATTGGCCCCAATCAGGTGGCTAGGTACATTCTAAGCAACGCCACTAATGTTCACAGTGTATGGAACATCTCTCAACCCACACAACCCAACTTGGTTATATTCAATACCAACAATGGCAATTGTGAATGGCGTTTGGATCATTCTACTTTGCAAGAATGTCTGGTAGTGAATAACAATAGTTTTCTTACTCCAGTTGCACGAGGAAAGGTTGACAACCAAGACATTCATGGTTGGTCAGATGTGGACTTGGTTATTGTCACCGCACCGGGTCATTACAGTAACGCCCAGGCTTTGGCGGATATACACACTGCAGAAGGAATGGTGGTCAAATTGGTTAAACCTCAACAGGTGTACCATGAATTCTCGTCCGGGAACCCAGACGTGACTGCCATCCGACAAATGATGAAAATGTTGTACGATAGAGCAAATGACAATACAGAACTACAACCCAAGAATTTACTGCTTTTTGGTGATGGCGCCTATGATACCAACCGAGGACATTTGATTCAAAAAGGATTTAACGTCATTGTTTACGAATCAGACTATTCCCTTTCGCCTTTGTCCTCGTATGTGAGTGATGATTATTTTGTGATGTTGACAGCTGACGACAATGCCAGTTCATTGGGTTATTTGGATTGCGGTGTGGGGCGCATTCCTGCAGAAAATATTGAGGAAGGCATGCAGGCCATTGAAAAGATCCGAGCATACTTGGCAAAATCAAATGAGATTGTCATTCAAGACAACTGTTCAACCAATGATGTTGCCAGCTCAGTTGGTCCATGGAGAAATATACTGACCTTTGTTTCCGACGACCAAGACGGCAATGGCGGTGGATATGAGCAGGTACATTTGAATAGCACAGACTCATTGACTCGAATCATTCAACGGGAGCACCCTGAGTATGATATCAGTAAAATATATCTTGATGCCTATGTACAGCAATCCACACCTGGGGGTGAGAGATATCCAGATGCCCAAAACGCTATTAAAAACCGGATCAATTCTGGATCATTGATCGTGACTTACATTGGTCACGGCGGAGAAAGAGGATGGGCGCATGAACGTGTCCTCGATATCCCAACCATTCAAGGCTTTGACAATCTTTACCGTTTACCCGTATTTCTCACTGCGACGTGCGAGCTGGCCCGTTTTGATGACCCAACTTACAAATCAGCTGGAGAACTGTTGGTGCTCAATCCCTATGGAGGAGCCATCGCGATGCTGACCACTACCCGTGTCGTGTTCTCAGGAGAAAATTTCGAAATGGATCTCGCTTTTTTTGAACATGCTTTGAATGATGCCAACGATCCAGAACTGACCTTGGGAAAACTGAATATGCTAACCAAAAACGGGGTTAGTGCAGGCAATGATAGCAAGCCCAACTTCAGTCTCCTTGGTGATCCAGCTTTAAAATTAAACTATCCCAAATACGAAATCAAAACAACCAGCATCAATGGAATAGATGTATCCATTTTTACAGATACATTGAAGGCCTTGGAAGAAATCACCATACAAGGAAAAGTACTCAAAAGCAATGGTGAAATTCACGACAATTTCAGCGGTGTTATTTATCCCATTGTGTATGATAAATCATCTTTAATCAACACCCAAAACAACGACGATGGCGTTGTACAACAATACAAAACCTACAACAAGATTTTATTCAAAGGGAAAGCCTCTGTAACCAACGGTGTATTTGAGTTTCAATTTCCCATGCCCTATGACATCAATTACGCCGTTGACTTTGGACGCATTGCTTATTACGCCAGCTCCGGATTGGAAGATGGACATGGATATGATATGAACTTCCTCATTGGCGGATCCGCCAACAATGTTGTATTGAATACCACCGGTCCTGAAATCAAAATCTACATGAACGATAGCACTTTTGTTGACGGAGGAACTACGCATGCAGACCCTATTCTATTGGCTATTCTGCAGGATGAAAACGGAATCAATACAGCAGGAAATGGAATAGGTCATGACATCGTTGGTGTGCTTGATGATCAAACCAATCAACCCATCATTCTAAATGAGTTTTTTGAGTCCAATTTGAACACCTACAAAAAAGGAAATGTTCGCTATCCTTTCAATAATTTGACTGCCGGCAGTCATCAATTGAAGATCAAAGCTTGGGACACCCACAACAATTCTTCTGAAAAAATCATCGACTTCATTGTAGCGGACAATGAGCAATTGGTCATTGATAAATTGCTCAATTACCCCAATCCATTTACCACCAAAACATCATTCTTCTTTGAGCACAACCAAGCTTGTCAAGATTTAAAAATCACCATTCAGGTGTTTACAGTAAGCGGAAAGTTGGTCAAGACCATTCAGGACATTCAAACCTGCACTGGATTTAGAACAGAGGGCATTGAGTGGAATGGCCGCGACGACTTTGAAGACCCCATAGGCAAGGGCGTTTATGTTTACCGCGTCAGTGTTGAAAATCCCCAAGGACAGCGGGCTGAAAAATTTGAAAAATTGGTGATTCTCCGATGAGTCTTATATTTGAAACGAAATGTTGAAAAAGAAATTAATTTTAGGAAGTGTTCTATTGGCTGCTTGGAGCGGTCAAATGGCGCATGGTCAGTTGATCAGCCAATCAGACAAGGCGCAACAAATTCAATTGAACACCATCACAACAGCAGTTCCATTTTTGTTGATTGCGCCGGATTCTAGATCAGGCGCTCTTGGTGATGCGGGTGTTGCGCTTTCTCCTGATGCCAATAGTGTGCATTGGAATATGGCCAAGTTGGCTTTTAGTGATAAGCCCATGGAATTTTCCGTTTCCTATTCCCCATGGTTGCGTGCGTTGGTAAACGACATGAGTTTGTCTTACATCAGTGGATATAAAAAACTGGATAAGAACCGAGCAATCGGAGGTTCATTGCGTTATTTCTCCTTGGGAAGCATTACGTTTACTGGAGAAGATGCACAGACCATCAGAGAGTTTACGCCCAGTGAATTTGCCTTTGACTTGGGATTGAGCCAAAAGTTGAGCAAGCATTTCAGTGTTGGTTTTTGTGGACGATTTGTCAATTCCAATTTAACGGGTGGCATCAATGTACAAGGAGCTGAAAGCAAGCCGGGCAGAACAGGAGCTGTAGATTTATCAGCATTGTACTCCAAACAAGATGCTCGTTTATTTGGGAAAAAAATAGGAGTAAATGTGGGAATGAACATTTCCAATATCGGCGCTAAAATGCGCTACACCAACACCGCCAATCGCGATTTTATTCCAACAAATTTGCGCCTAGGAACTGCCATTACCAGTTACATGGATGAATACAATAAGATTACTTTCACTTTGGACTTCAACAAGCTCTTGGTACCGACACCCCCCATTTATGATTTAGACGGAAACATCATCTCAGGAATGGACCGCAATGTAGGGGTTGCACAAGGTATCATGCAATCCTTTTACGACGCTCCTGGACAACTGGACGACAACCAACAAGTTGTCAAAGGCAGTGTGGGTAGAGAAGAATTGAGAGAGGTCAATTGGGGCGGTGGTTTTGAATACAACTACGCAGAACAATTCGCGGTACGTGCAGGTTATTTCTTTGAAGATTTAACCAAAGGAAACCGTCAATTTATCACCGTTGGTGCTGGATTGAAGTACCAGGTATTGACCATTGACATGTCTTATTTAATCAGTACCACTCAACAAAATCCATTGGCCAACACTTTGAGATTCTCCTTGCGTTTTGCCATAGGGGATAAAGACAATGGTTCTGAAAACATTGATGAATAATGGATATTAGAGTGGGTTATGGTTACGATATTCATCAAATGGTGGAGGGTCGTGAATTGTGGTTGGGCGGTGTTCAATTCGAGCATGAAAAAGGCGCATTGGGTCACAGCGATGCGGATGTTTTGCTACACGCCATATGCGATGCCATTCTAGGCGCCGCTGGAAAGCGGGACATTGGATTCCAATTCCCAGATACAGATGCTCAATACAAAGGCATTGATTCCAAAAAATTGTTGGCTTCAACCATGCTCAAAATTCAAGAAGATGGTTGGAAAGTCAACAACTTGGACGCCACCATCAATTTGGAGCGACCCAAAATTTTAAAACGCGTAGAAGAAATGAAACAAGTCATTGCTGAGTTGTGTCAAATCACAACTGATCGCGTCTCTATCAAAGCCACCACCAGTGAAAAGTTGGGCTTTGTTGGAGAAGAAAAAGGAGTAGAAGCTTCAGCAGTTGTGCTGCTTATGCGTTGATGTTCTGAGAGAAAGTCTCATCCATTTGAGAGTGCTGCTCATCATCGTAAAAGTAGATTTTCAGAAGCGCTGTATCACGCAAGAAATCAATCTTTCCAATCTCAACACGGTTGATTTTGATTCCCGTTCTCATTTCTAAGTCCGCTTTAAGTTCTTCATGTCTGCCCACTTGAATCAAGTGAATGTTATCGTATAGAATGATCTTCTGGGATTCGTGACGCAACAGCCAAACTTTCTCCAAACCATAGGTCAATCCAATGATGGCCATATTGGCAAAGACCAATTCCACCAATGAAATTTTCTTATTGATCAAAGCATTCATCACCGACATCCCAATGATGATAAATAAGTAAGTCATTTCCTTGATGGGAATGGCATCCGTACGGTAACGGATAATACCAAATACTGCAAACAATCCCAAAGCAAAACCCATCTCCAACTTGACACTTTCCAACATGAAACACATGAGGAAAATGGAGATGCTGAAAAGCATGTAAGTGAATAGAAAATCTTTTCGCTTAGCAATGGGGTAATAGATAAATCGAACAATCAAAGTGATGAAAAACAGATGCACACCCAAACGCAAAAACATCTCCATTAAATCTTCCCAATTGGCCAATTTCATTGCCCCAAGAGGCTTAAATTCCTCCTGTGTTTCCGCAATTGGCATATCGGTAGGTGCAGGCATAGCCTGCAACAAAACATCCAAAAAAGGAAAGCAAAGTTGCTTAATAGTAAATAAAAGTTCCATGGGTCAGTGATTTAATTGTTCTAATTTTTTCTTTAAACATATTGGATTTTTGATCAGTCAATAATGCAATGCCAAGGCAATACTTGCTCATGCTCTCTGGACGAATCAAACGTTTCTTTAACGCTTGTAAAAATACGGAGTGACGATTTTGACGCTCTTGCTTGGCCTCAATAATGACCAAATCTGGAATCTCCACCGTGTGGTTATCGACGACAAAACTCAAGTTCAAATCAATCGTGATGCGCTCGGGTAAACTTTGATCCACCAAGGTAATGCGTTCAAAAAGATTCATCAACTTGGGCTCTAGGTGCTCCTCAAAATGACTCATCTGATGGATGTAATTTTCATTCTCGAGTGACAAATCTGGCGTTAAACCATCGAGTTTGGTTCTGTCCTTCTCAGTGCGGCCCTTGTTGCTTTTGAACTTGACTTCCAAAAACGTCAGGTTGCTCTCAACGTACATCCTTTTTCGGATCTTCAAACGGTTCTGCTTTCCACTGTGGTGACGTCGGTAGAAATAAAAATCAGGGGTGTCGTAATACTGTGATTGGTAGTGATTGCTTCTCAAACCATTTACGTCTAAAATTCGGTAATGATGGGCTACCTCAGCAAGAACATCTTCCAATTGACTCATCGACATCAAATACTTGGTGTCTGTGCGGTTCATCAACGCAACACCATCCATCTCCTTCAAAGTGATGGGTTGATAATGGGAAATGATTTCTTGTACGTTTGACAATATCCTCTGGATTTATTTCAAACTTACTGAATTGACACCAATAAAATGGAAAAAATTTAATTTTAACTTAACAATGAAAATCTCATCGTCGTTTGAAATCTCCGCGTTCTATTTCTGCTAGAAATCCAATGACTTTGCCTCTCCACTTTTCGATAGCCATATCCAACACATCCCGGTATCGATCACTCTTGGTTTGGCGCTCTTGAATTTGCAATAACTGCTCTCTTGACAGATAGATAGAATTCTCACCGCCTTGCTCTGTTGGAAACAACTGAGCAGCAGAAACGTCACTATCCAATGTATAAAACAATTTCTGGCCACTCAGGTCCATGATTTCAGAAGCCAAGGTGGTTCCTGTACTTGTGTTGATCAACGACAACCGCAATTGTGCGTTAAGATAAACCGATTCTGGTTCAAGATAAACCTTAATGACCTTGTCCTCCCTGCCCTTCCTTTGCATCACCCAATGTGGGATTTTCTCTAGTTCTGAAGTCTTCATTTCCCAAACCAATGGTTCTATCACCAAAAGGGCAGAAGCAGTTTTCAATTCACCCAAAACCACGTCTGCATTTTCTTGAGAATATTGCAAGTTGAGGGCACTGAGTTGTTCCTTGGAAATACTCTCAAAATGATTGTCATTCAAAACTTGAACAAACGGAAATTCACCTTGCGTTAGATAGCTCTCCAAATAGGCCGATAAAAATTTTAAATCAGAAAACTGATCCCTACCCAACACCCGGGACTGAACGCCAAAATCTTGGAGCTTCTGCACCAACCTGTCCTTCATTCTCTGTTCAGCCATAAGAACTACCCGCATGGAGAACGCACACCGATCCAAACAATCTTTTCTGATTTTCTCCGCACGTGCTTCGTTCTTATCCCATTTCAAAGCAGTACAAGCATATTGATGCGCTTGCCGATAAAAACCCTCTTCAAAAGCGCTTTCAGCTAACGCTACAGCCATCTCCACCTGAGCCAATCGCTGCATGAGCTTAGCCTCTTGGTGGTTGGCATCCATTGCCAACAATGACTCCGCCACTTGATTGGCTTTGGTCCATTGTTCAGTCTTTCCAAACTGACGCATCTGAGCTTCGTATATGCCAATCCACTGCGCCTTGCATTGATTCTTAAAAGGCACAACATTGCTTTGAAAAGTCTTGACCAAATCGGGATGCTGCTCAGCATACTTAGCACTGAACGAAACAAAAGCATCATATTGAGACAATGCATTTTGATAGGAGTCACTGCGGTCACAGGCCGATTGCAAAGGGTTAAACTTCTGCGTCAAAATGGATTCGGCACTCTTGTTCATTCCCGCTTTTGCTTCCCATGCTTGATGTTCTTTCCACAGCGAGACATAGCGCTCGTATGCCATTTCATGAAGTCCACTGTCCTCCATCTTCTGTGCTTCCTGCAATCCTTTCTTCAAAGCGCAACCGGACAGCATCAAAACGAAAAGTAAGCAGTGAAAATAAATGTTTGCTCTTGACATCAAGGTGAAGGTTGAAGGACAAAAATAAGCATCTCTTGTTTGGATACTCCAAACTCTTCTTCAACAACACCACAAAATACTGATATTTCTCACGAGAATAGGATGACGTTTGACAAATCAATGACAAAAGAATACTGCGCAAAACCGACATTTGCAGCAGTGAGAAAGGTTCAGGTCATCAGCGTCAACCACCATCAGTTTCCATTGGAAACCATTGGTCAATTTCATCTGAACGATGAATATCGTTTAAAGGCGCTGCAAGAAATGAAAAAAATAACCGGTTGTGATGAGGTCATGTATGTGGCCACCTGTAATCGTGTAGAATGGATTTTCACCTTGGATCATTTTGTATGTCCAGGATTGAGTCAACAAGTATTGCAATTGTTTTGTAAAGATACCGATTCAGATTTTTTAAAATCTGTAGCCAATCAATGTATTCGATTGGAAGGAGAAGAGGCCGCAGAACATTTGCTGCGTACTGCTGGAAGTTTGAATTCTGCCGTAATTGGTGAAACAGAAGTTTTGGGACAAATGCGCTCAGCTTATGAGCACAGTGCCAAAGCAGGATTGGCTGGAGAGGCATTGCGCATTGCAATGAAACAGTGCGTCAAATCAGCCAAGCAAATTTTCACTGAAACCGATTTGCGCAGAAAACCTGTTTCCATTGTTTCCATTGCATGGAATGCATTCTTGGAAAAAGGTTTCAGCAAAGATGCGAACATCGCTCTTGTTGGCGCTGGACAAATCATTTCCAACTTTGCCAAGTTCTTGGCAGAAAACGGATACCGCAACATCACTGTTTTTAACCGATCGAAAGAAAATGCTCAAAAAATTGTTGACCTTTTTGACAACGGAAAATTGATGACTTTACCTGAATTGAATCATGACTTAGACCAACAGGCCGTCTGGGTGGTCTGCACCGGCGCAACGGAATACATCATCACCGAAGAGATGATTGCTCAGATTACCAAGAAAACCAAAATGGTTATCGACTTGGCCATGCCAGGTAATGTTCATCCGGCAGTTCAAACCAAAGAAGGCATTGCCTTTTTTGACATGAACAATATCCAACAAATCACCAATGAAAATCTGGCCTTTCGCCAAATGGCATTGGATCAATGCGAACCCATCATCTTGCAAGGCATGATGGAGTACAAAGGGCTGATTCAAGAAAGGAAAATAGAATTGGCGATGCAAAACATTCCGCTCACCATCAAGGAAATCAGAGAGACCGCCTTGGGCAGTGTTTTCCAAAAAGACCTTATGGATTTGGATGAAAATGCCAAAGAGGTTTTGGAAAAAATATTGGACTACATGGAAAAGAAATACATCTCTGTCCCCATGAAAATGGCCAAAGCAGTGATGATGGAACAACACCAGAAAAATTAATCATGTCTCGCAAAATCATTATTGGGACCAGGGGAAGTGAATTGGCGCTCTGGCAAGCCCATTTCACGCAATCATTATTGGATAGTTTGGGGGTTCCCAATGAACTCAAAATCATCACGACAAAAGGCGACCAAATACAGCACCTCAGCTTTGATAAAATTGAGGGTAAGGGTTTCTTCACCAAGGAAATTGAGCAGGCATTGATGGACCATGAAATTGACATCGCCGTCCATTCCCACAAGGATTTGGAAACAGCTCCACATCCTCATTTGATCATCGGAGCTGTAAGCCATAGGGCTGACCCCAGAGACATTTTGATTACTCAAAAAAATTGTATCGAAGAACAACTGAATTTACAGCTACAAAAGAACATACGTGTTGGCACCTCTTCCATCAGACGAAAGACACAGTTGCTCAATATTCGTCCTGACTTGACAACGGTGGACATCCGAGGAAATGTTCCCACACGCATTCAAAAATTAAGAGACGGACAATGTGATGCATTGATGCTTGCTGCAGCTGGAGTTACACGATTAAACATTGACCTCTCTGAATTTCATGTCCAACTTTTGGATCCCACCAGTTTTATTCCCGCTCCTGCACAAGGCGTATTGGGTTGGCAATGCAGAAGAGAGGATGATGAAATCATATCATTATTGCAACAACTGAACAACCAAGAAGTAGCCGATGCCATTCACATCGAAAGAACATTGCTGCAAAAATTGGAAGGCGGATGTCAACTTCCTTTGGGAGTTTATTGCACCCGTGAGGCGGAGCAATGGATGGTCAATTTGGCATTTGCTGTCGGCTTAAATCATCCCGTACTACAATTCAAATACGCCCATAGTGAGGCGGATACTTGCATTGAATATTGCTTTGATAAATTGGATCAATGGCGAAAATTTTCATCAGCAAACATTTAACTCCTAACGACAAATGGGCACTTCATCTCCAAGGTGAAGGGCACGTGATCACCGGAATAAGTTGTATTGAAACACAAAACATTTTGATACAAGAGGTACCTGCCACTGATTGGACTTTTTTCTCCAGTGCACAAGGGGTAAAACATTTCTTGGAACAACATCCTGTTACTTCCCAATACATAGGTGTGATGGGAGAGGGCACACAAAAAGCACTGCAAACATTCGGACATGAAGCTGATTTCATCGGACAAAGCTCTGACCCGGTATTGGTGGGACAAGCACTGAAGCAACATTTGAAACCGAACCAAAAAATACTGTTTCCGGCTTCTGAAATCAGCAAACGAAGCATCGCTTCGCAATTAACAGCGCAAGAAATCATTCATCTTCCAACTTACCGTACCCTTCCCCTTTCTATCTCCATCGACGCGCAAGACATTTACATCTTCACTTCACCATCCAACGTAGATGGTTTTCTCATTTCACAAAACCTCCCTGAAGCCGCCTACATTGCATATGGCCCAACCACTGGAAACTACTTGAGGCAAAAAGGAGCGAAGAACATCAGCATTCTCGAACGAGTGAGTTCCGATTTGTTGTTGCGCACAATAAAAGAAAAAATTTCGGGTTAATGATGCGCATAGTAAATTGCAGCATGAAATTCCGCATTATCACTTTATTCCTTCTTTCTCTCACATCCTATACCTGGGGACAAAGTGATGTAGCACCTAAGTACGTCAATGAATTTTTGAATATTGGAGTCGGTGCGCGTGGATACGCCATGGCAGGAGCCATCACCGGATCTAGCCATGACGCCTTCAGCAGCTATTGGAATCCTGCGGGAATTGCCCGAATATCTGACCAACAATCCATAGCCGCCATGCATGCAGAATACTTTGCGGGAATTGCCAAATTGGATTATGCTGGTTATGCGCAGAAAGTAGATAGCTACAGAAGTTTTGGAGCCTCCATGATTCGATTCGGAGTGGACAATATTCCCAACACGATTGACCTTTATGATCCGAATGGCAATGTGGACTACAGCCGCATCTCCTACTTCTCTGCAGCCGATTACGCTTTTCTTTTGACCTACGCCCAAAGTGAACCACCAAAGATTCTCAAAGGATTCATGCGCAATGAAAAAATGAAAAATCATTTTGGTATCAATGCCAAAATTGTCTATCGTCAAATAGGCGATTTCGCCAATGCTTGGGGATTTGGAATAGACGCAGGTTGGCAAGCGCAATACAAAATGTGGGAATGGGGAGTTGTACTAAAAGACATCACAGGAACGTTTAGTGCGTGGCATTACAATTTGGATGAAAAGACCAAATCTGTTTTTCTCGCTACGGGAAATGAATTGCCGGAAAATACATGGGAAATCGCTAAGCCACGAATCATTGCAGGGGGTGGACGTTCACTTTTTTGGCGCAAATACCAATTTTTACTAGAGGGAAATGTCATTGCCACGACGGATGGAAAAAGAAACACCCTGGTGTCTGGCAATACCATCAGCATTGATCCAGCGGCTGGGATGGAGGTAACCTATCAAAAGTGGTTAAAGGTCAGAGCCGGATTTGGCAACTTCCAGAGGACAACTACTTTCCAAGGCAATGAAGTAACTTTTCAACCGAATATCGGATTGGGCATTGTGTTCAAGCAATTCTCATTGGACTATGCACTAACCGACATCGCCAATCAAAGTGATGTTTTGTACACCAACATGGTGTCACTCACTTTTAATGGAAGACTTCCGAAACGCCAAGTGAATCAAGGCTCCTAGGAGAATCATGGAAAGCAACAAGTGCATGGGTTGTGACCAAATGGGATAATCAAAATAGGTCAACAAGATTCCCACCACAAACTCACCTACCAGCGGCAATCCAATCCAATAAGCCAAGCGCGCACCTTGTTTGTTCAACTCCCAGGCCAAAGCTCCAGCGGTGAACAAGACCAACCAAGAAAACGTTCTGTGGACATAAAAGACAATGTTTTCAGAAGATTGAATGACCTGCGCTACCCATTCTTTGCGGTTGTAACCTGATTTGATCACTTCATCAATGGCTTCTCTCAACTGGGAGCCCAGAACAATCTGAGCAATCACCATAAACAAAGACACCCACAACAGCCATGGGCGTTTCAGGCTCCATTTAACAGTGTTGGTCGTGGAAGCATTGTATGCCCAAAGCAGCGTCAAGATAATGCCCATGGTGCCGAGCATGTGCAGGGTCACCTTACCACCTGACAAATGACCATCTACCACCAATTTACCAATCCAAGCCTCATATAAAATAAGCACCAAGGTCAATCCAGTAGCGAAGAACGTGGACCAACCGTTTCCTTTTCTCGCCCAACGAAAAGACAGTATCAGCAAAATCAAAACAGGAATTCCCAACACGCCGGTGAACAAACGATTGATGTATTCAATCCAAGTATGCCAGACATTAAAAATGGCATAATCGTGTTTGGGGTATTTTTTCCATTGGGCCTCTGACCCATGGTTCCAAAAAGATGCTTTGTCATCTAAAACAACATCTTGCTGTGCCACCCAAAGGGTATCATGGTGAATGACCATTTGACCTTTGTGAAATGATTTACCTGGAGCAATCAACAATACCTCAACATCGGTAGGAGGCACCAAATGCCCAAAGCACTTGGGCCAATCTGGGCAACCCATTCCACTTCCAGTTACGCGTACCACACTCCCCGCAATGATCACCAAGTACAAGGCCACCAATGCAATCATTGCCCAACGGGCAGGACTTCCTTTGAACATCTTTATTTCTTGGTTGTGGTGATTTCCTGGGCCGCCAAAACTTTGTACTTCCCATCGGCAATGGTATTGACCACCTCCATCATTTTCTCCACAGAAATTTTATCCGATTGAAACTCTGCGGTCACCACATTCACCTTTCGCTCTTCTACAAAATCCAATTGAGTAGTCACCACGCCAGGGAGTTTTTCCAACTCCTTTTGAATCTTACCACCGCAACCTTGGGCGCAGGTCATTCCATCAATCGACAACTTCGTCGATGTTTTGGCCACCTCACCTTGCTCTTGAATTCTTTCTACTACAATGGCATTATTGGATTGATTTTGACAAGCCATTAAACCGATCAATAAGAGGAATGCTGCGAATTTTTTCATGACATTAATTTTGACAAAATTAGGGTTCAACCCTGAACACAACACGTACATTTGACAAAAAACTGATTTGTTTCAACATCGATTCTCTTCTTTACTGATTTTGATCCTATTGGCCTTGGTTTGGGGTTCGTCCTTTATTCTGATGAAAATGGGATTAAAGGCGCCAGATGGGACTCCGGTGTTGACACCCTATCAGGTGGCTTCATTGCGCATGATAATGGCAGCAGTGGCCTTATCGCCCATTGCCATTCAAGCCATCCGCCAAGTGGAAAGGAAGGACTGGAAATATTTGGCCGTGGTGGGTTTTTTGGGAAGTGGAATACCGGCATTTTTGTTTGCCATTTCACAACAGTATTTGGACAGTGGATTGGCGGGTATATTGAACGCCTTGACGCCTTTGTTCACACTGCTATTGGCCATTGTTTTTTTTAAGAAGACAACACACCGACAGCAGTTGGTGGGCATGGTGATTGGCTTTTTGGGTGCTGCGGGAATCATTGCGGCCAAGGGGAGTAGTTTTCAGAACATGCAATATGCATTCTTGATCATTGCCGCCACGGTGATGTATGGGGTGAGTGTGAATACAGTAGGACATCACTTGCGGCACATCAAGGCGCCATGGATCACAGCTTTGTCCATTTTGATGGTGAGTATACCTTGCGGATTGTATTTTTTTACAACAGATTACTCCGCGATTTGGACACATCCGCATGGCGGAAGAAGCATTGCCGCTGTGGCCACGTTATCTGTTGTGGGGACGGGGATAGCCAACATCTTGTTTTTTAGGTTAACCCAAATCAGCGGTGCCATCATGGCTTCAACCGTCACCTATTTGATCCCCATCGTTGCGGTAGGTTGGGGCTATTACATGAACGAAAGTTTATCTCCTCTTCAAATCGTTTTTGCCGGTGTCATCCTCCTCGGCGTCTACCTCGGCAATAGGCCTCAGAAGTAGGGTTTGAAGAGGAGTTGGCAGATTTCAGCTTTGGTCTGTATCCACTTCTGTTCGTGTTCCAAAGCCTTGATGCGTTGATCAATCCAAGTGTTTTCTCGCTGATTGACCATGAATACCGAACTCTCTCCCATACCCAATCGCTCCTGCTCCGCCTCCCACAACTGCCGATAATAATCCGAGTTGTTCATCGCCCGCATACGCTGATCCGCAACAATGCGCTCTTGCTGCTCCAATACGCGTGCCTTCTGCGCAATGGTGTTTGTCCTTAATGACAAATCATTTTCATTCTCCATTTGCTTGATCCGCTGCAACTGCAATTGTCCTCTCGCATCGCGAACAAACATCGGAAACGCAAACTGCACTCCCCATCGGTAATTGTTTACCGAAAAATCCGCTCTACTGGATGATACTTCTTTGTTCAAAAAATGATACTCCACATTCAACTTGGGCTTCAACTTCTCCCGCTTCCATCTCTCCTCCCAATCCAAAATCTTGGTCTTAGACTGGTACCATTGTATCATGGGGTGAGCTGCCATCCATGCATTCATATCCATGGTTAACGCATAGGTTGGGATAACCGAAAACATAGCCGCGTCAGGCTGCAATCGCAAGGACAAGATGTTCTTCTTCTCATTCAACTCAGGCAAAAACGCCGTCATCGCCAAGCGCGATTTGATGGAAAACAATTGCGCCTCTTGCCAAGCGATGTTTCTAGTTTGCCACTGGGCAAAGGCCTCCAAGGTGTCAATCCCTGGTCGATCTCCCACGTAATACCTCGACTTCACCGCCTGTAATCGAATCGACGAAGCATCCATCATCTCCTTTTGCAGCACCACCCGCTTCTCCGCCACATACCAATCCAAATACAACATTGTACTTTGAAACAACAACTCATTCAATGCCATTTGCTTTTCCAATACAGACATGGCCTGAACTTGCTCTGCCCTTCTCAATGCCAAGCGCGTTTCGTCAAAAAACAATCCTTGTAATACGGGTAAATTCAATCCCAAGGCCATCAATCCATCCTTACCCGTGTAGGCCTCTGGATCTAAATAATCACCACTATTCACATCCCATTGCGCCACCAATCCAAGCGCATATGGCGATTGAAAAGCCATTTGCGTTTCGGAACGTTGGTAGAAATTTTGTCCGTCATAGTACTTATTCTTCCATTTGGAGGACAATACTGGATCCAATAGTCCTTTGGCTTGCAACCATTGGGCATTTCCTGCTTCTTGAAGCAATTGCGCATTCTTGGCCTCTGGATGCTCTTTCAAAACCCAAGACAAATACTCAGGCAAGGTGAGTACCTCCGGTGATGTTTGTCCGTAAAATAAGGTTGCTTTTAAAAACAACAATAACATCAAACAGCGACTCATTTCTTTTCCTCCTTCACTTCCATCTTGGATTCCTTACCTTGGGGCTGATAAAAATCTGGTGGGAAACCATTGAGCACCCGCCACATTTCATAACCCAAAGGAACATCGTTCAAGAGCATGATTCCTTTAACACCGCCACCCAATCGCAAATTCTCTGGCCATGGTTTGTCGTTGATGGGCTTCACCCAAACCCTGAACTTTCCATTTTCTTGTATGGCGGGATCCACACTCACAATGGTTCCATCAAACAAACCTGTTGACATCTGATTCCAACCACTGATCACAAAAGCAGGCCATCCGTCAAAGATGATGCGAACTTGCTCGCCATAGTGAATCAACGGATTGTTCACCGGATCAATCCACAACTCCACCGCTTTGTCAAAGCGATGCGGGGTAATGCGCACCACTTCCTCTCCTTCTTTCACTGTCTCTCCAATACCCGACTTGGTTACTTTGGAAACAAATCCATTTTGTGGCGCGATGATATAATAGTAGCCCGTGCGTCGGTCGTAATTGTTGAACTGATTTTGCAACTTGGTCACTTGCGCCTCTGCATCATACATGGCCGAGAACGTGGAGAATTTATCACTTTCTGCCTTGCTAATCTTATCACGATACTCCGCTTCAACACCGCGGTAATCTCTTTGCGTGTTCAACAACTCTGCCTTGGCGATGGCCAGTTTATTGCGTTGGTCATTGATCTTGGCTTGGGCATTTTGTAAGGATACTTGTCTTCCTTCCCATTCTGTTTTGGAAATCAACTCTTGTTTGTACAATTGGTCAAAACGCTTCATTTGATCCTGAACAACTTTGTAATTATTCTCAACGGCAATCAAATCAGTACTGTCCGTTTTGATTTTCAATTGGGCCTGTTGTAGCTTGGTTAAAATCTGTTCGCGCTTGATGTCCTTGGCATTGAGTAATGCGTCAATCTGGGCATCCAACGCTTTGACCTTCTCCATATAATTGTCCACAGCACTCTCTTTGGACTTGATTTGACGATCAGTATTGTCCAATAATTTGGGATCAAAGTAATCGTCTTTTATCTCGGACAAAAACAATAGCGTGTCCCCTGCAGCTACGGAATCTCCTTCTTGCACATACCACTTTTCTATGCGACCAGCAATGATGGTCTCAACAGATTGAGGGCGCTGATTGGGCTCCAATGAAATCACCTTTCCCTCCGACTCAATGTTCTGCGTCCAAGGAAGCAACAGCAATCCAATCAAAGCCAACAAAACAGCAATGAGTCGATACTTGTATCGTTTGGCCAATTTTCCAAATTGTACTTTGTACCAAACAGGATATTGCTCACCTTTTGGCAAATGAAAGAATTCATCTGGATCTTCTTCATTGGTATCTGCAATCAAAGAAAAACCCTTTTCAAATGAAACCATCGTTTCATAGATAGAGGACAATCCGAACAACAACTTCTCAATGCTGTTGACGACCAAAACAATCACCAACTCAGCTGCCAAGAATTGACCCAATGAAATTTTCTGCTCAATGGCCAACCACACACCCAACAGCAACATTCCCGTAATGATGCACATTTTGAAAAACAAAAAAGAGCGC